>NZ_DJBE01000035.1:0-24117 GCF_002429925.1 Acinetobacter sp. UBA5984 | reverse complement strand
AATCTATTTCAGGACAAGACAAGCTGATTTATTCCTGTAGTAATTGAGCAGCCAGTTTTTCAATATTTCCCATTTCAGGATGTACAGCAGCAACATTAGCTAAAATCGTAACTGCCTTTCTCTTGTTTAAATCAATCATCAAAATAGCAGAATGCCCTGCGGTATTTCCCCCATGCCAAATGATTTTGGTGCCATTGCCCTGTTCTCGCACAAACCAGCCCAATCCCAATTGGTAGCTACCTGCTTTTTCTGTAGTTGCTTGCTGAGTTAATTGTACTGCCGCATTTTTTGCATCGAGCTGAGCTTGTGCAAATCTGGTTAAATCTGAAGCTGTAGAGAGTACACCGCCCGCGGGTAAAAAGGTATCAAATGTCCAGGTGGTGATTTCTTTTCCTTGGGCATCAAATGCAGGCACAAGTTGCTTAGCTGCTTGATCAGGCGAGGTATAGCTATTTTTCATCCCATACTTTTTAAATACATATTCATTGAGTAACTCAGTAAAATCCTTATTTTGCGATTGACTCAAACTCTGTCCCAATAAAGCCACAGCCAAATTAGAATAATGTGGCACTTTTCTACTGTTATTTGCATGTTCAAGCTCTAATGAATTTTTTAAATATTCTTCCAGTTTAGCTGCATCATATTCCTTATATGGATCAGTATCATCATCTACTTCCAAATTACTCGGTAGTCGTGGCAGTCCAGACGTATGATTGGCTAAATCCTGAAAGCGAACCTGAATATTGTCCTTAAATAGAAATGTATAATAAGGATTAATCTTGCCATCTAGCTTAAGTTTATTTTGTGTCACCAGTTCAGCCAATATGGTTGATGTCATCACTTTGGCCAGAGAACCAATCGCAAAGACTTTGTCCTGATTGGCCTTGGCCTGGATTTTGTCCTTATGCTTCTGTACCCCATAGTAATGGGGTTTGTCCTGATCTAATACCGCTATCGCTACTTGAGTTTGTTCTGGAAAAGTACGAGTAGCATGATAAATTTTCTCTGCAATCTCTTTTGGATAGCCTTGAATGGTATTGACTGTCTTATTATTTGCTGCAGTAGATTCGATATAGGGCGTAAATAAAAGGCCGGAAATCTGTTGATCATTATTCAAACTCATGCTGAGTTTCAGACGGTCTTTTTCAAAGTTGGCCTTATAGACTGCAGTCTCTTTACCTTTAGACTCTATATACTCAAGACTTTGTATTTTGCCGAGTTGCTGCTGTAAGTCTTTAGAGACTTTTTCAAACATATTTAAAGGAATCGCCTTTTTCGCTTCAGGTGAAAACTTTTCAAAAATTGCTGCATAATTTTGCGCATTAAAATCCTGCTGAAACTGGGTAATAACTTCCCTTTCAATATCCGATTGTGCATAAAGACTGCTCATACAGAGCAAGGATGATAAAAACAGTGATATTTTCTTCATGAGATCAGTATTGTTCCTTAAGTTTATAGTGCACTTTAATAAAAATTATTGAAATTAAACATTTTTATAGACTTAATACAGTGCAACGAATAGTTAAAAAATAAGCAAAATATATTCCATATCATTCTATTTTGTGGAGCAGATCAATTCATCTAAGTTCTTGCCCTGTCTATTTCCCATTTTATACTTGTTGTTCTTAAGCTCCACTCGAACTGGTTCAAAAATTGCTTATGAATTGATAGATAGCATAGTTAATTATTCCAGAGAAATTTCTCGAAATAACTTAATAATGTTATGCACTTAGCCAATTATTATTTGTTTTCCTCACTAAGACTTGGGTAACTTTTTGTTATATGACTTGTCAGCGTCTAATTGCATCATTAATATGACATGTAGGCCTAAAATAAAAGTCCGTGAAAGATAACAAAAAAAAATATCAGAAGTGTAATGGAGCTTAGCAATGTACTATCAATATCACTGTGCGTGCTGCGATAAAGTTGTGGAAGCTGGCCAAAAAGAATGTCATGCTTGTGGCTCACATAATATTCGCAGCCCTTATGGTTTTTGGATTTTATGTCTGGTGGCCTGTCTGGTTACTGCAATCGCGTTCAAGGTAATGCATGTTTATATCCAGTCACAGCAGCAGGAAGTGCCAGCTCAGTCATCATTATTTGATGTGCTACAACAAGATAATAAACGTCCGCGCTAATTTTCTTATCCTCCAGCAAGACCTGACTTGGATCAGGTCTTTTTTATGCAATTTTAACTTGAATATGAAACGCTGCCAGAATAGAAAATTTGAATTACAATAAGTCATCTTGCAGTGAGAGATGAAAATGGTCCAGTTAATTAAAAAAGGCGGCTTACGTGAGCGTGCCAATCGCAGTCGCAGTTATCAGGGTTCGGAAAATACTGAGACTACCCTTAAACCGAATCGTTATCAGTCTCCAGTGCAGAAACAGGATAATCTGGTTTCTGACGCTTCCGCTGCACAGCAGCTTTTTAACGAAAACTCCTCTGTTACCCCATCGAATTTAGATTTTTAGTTCATTAGAACCAGCGCGTCATACCATAACCAGACTGCAAAAATCAGGAATAACCCGCCTGAAATCATATCGATATAATTTCCTGATCGCTGGTAAGCCTCTTTAATTTTAGGATGGGAAATTAATAGCATTAGTAAAGTAAAAGTAATAAAGGTTTGCAGCGGAATAATCACTGCCAGTTGCGCTTTTAAATAATCAGAAGCTGATGAACTCAGTGCAAGTGAAAATACGCTACTGAAATAGATCAGAGTTTTAGGATTCGACAGATTAGTCAATAAACCCTGCATAAAATAACTTTTTGGTGCTTCTACAGTATTTAAATCATCTTGAGTTTGATGTCTGTTCTGAAAACTTTGCCATCCGCCTTTTAGCATGGCCCAGCCCATTTTGGCCAAAAATAACCCACCGATGACCATCAATACCTGTTGAATCCAGGGAAACTGGTCGATCAATACGGTAAAGCCTGCTAGCGTCAATACCACCCAAATTACGATCCCCGCTGAAATTCCAGCAATCACCTTTAAGGCATTCATACGTGTCGTAGAGGCTGCACTTTTTGCGATAAGTAAAATGTCAGGACCGGGGCTTAATTGAGCTACAAAATGTAGAAAACAGATGGTAAAAAGCAAAGACATTTAAAAAAGATCAAATGGTAAAAAAACTATTATAACTTTTGTTTAACGAAATTAGAAAGTTCCAATAAAAAAGCCGAATCATGAGATTCGGCTTGAAGTATTTATATTAGACTTCTTGCGTTAGTCAAAATTTAAACAGCCCAAAGCTACATTTTATAAGGTTTTAGCCAATTCAAAAATTAGGTAAAACAATACTTTCACAAGAGGTCTATTGAAAGCGTGATTTTATTTCTTGTTCACATCTTTCATTTCAATTTTCTTGGGTTCCGGGGTCACTTCACGGGCTTCACCATCAATAATGGTTGAATCCCTATGACCACCCTGCTGGTTCTGCATATCCTGCATTTGACGCATCATTTCAGCAAACGGGTTTTGACCTGCACCGCCACCGACATCGCCCATCATGCCACCCATCATTTTTTCCATCATGGCTTGCTGACGTTTCATCATCATTTTCATCATGGCTGCCTGGAAAGCACGTTGTACAGGTGGAATCAGCATTAATACCGCAAGTACATCACTAATCAAACCAGGAATCAGCAGGAAAAAGCCGGCTAAGATCTTAGGTAAATTATTCGATAATGCCGGATCTGCACTCATTTGTCCCATCTGCATTTGCTGCATTTGCGGCATAACGCCGGCCGAATATTTCCGGATTAGGTTCATACCGATAAAGAAGGCCGCCACGAACCAGAAAAATACGTACCACATGCTCCCGACAAGGTCACCCACGCCAATCCATACAAATACTTCGAGGACTAAGCCGGCCAGGATAATAAGAAATAATTTCATGAAAATTAATCTAATCTCAGTAAAATAAATATTAGGATGCTGTAATCAACTGCTTCATCAGGATCAAGCTTTTTTGATACGCTTATGTAACAATATGGGCATTATTTTATTTTTAAAGTGCAGGCATGTCATTAATTATTGGGATTGATCCCGGTTCGCGTCTAACAGGTTACGGTATCATCCAGAAAGAAGGTTCAAAACTTACTTTTGTTGATGCGGGAACGATTAGAACTGAAACAGCGGAAATGCCTGAACGTTTAAAACGAATCTTTGCCGGTGTAGAACGGATTGTCAAATTTTACGGCCCGACCGAGGCTGCGGTGGAACAGGTGTTTATGGCACAAAATCCGGATTCTGCTCTTAAACTGGGTCAGGCTCGTGGTGCGGCAGTGGCTGCCTTGGTGAATCTGGATCTGAAAGTTGCCGAATATACGGCGCGGCAGATCAAACAGTCTGTTGTGGGCTATGGCGCTGCAGACAAAGAACAGGTTCAGATGATGGTTATGCGTATTCTGAACCTGACAATCAAGCCGCAACAAGATGCTGCCGATGCACTTGCTGCTGCGATTTGTCATGCCCATGCTTCAGGCAGCATGAGTAAAATGGCCGTATTGAATGCCTTGGGCGGTATGGCACGCGGACGCAGCCGGGTCAGCACCCGCCGCCGTTAATCTTCGGTTAATACTTTAAAGTCTTGAAAATCCGCGTCTTGAAGATTCAAACTCTGCTGATGTATTGCAGTGACTTTTGCACGTTGTGGTCCAGTTCTGCTGAGCTGGATCATTTTCCGAACAATCGCTTCCTTCCCAACAATGATAGCCTCAACTTCGCCTGTTTCCAGATTACGTACAAAACCCTTTAAACCTAATTGAATTGCTTGTTGTTCGAACCAGCGACGGTAGCCTACACCCTGCACTTTGCCCTGAATGATTAAATGAATGGCCTGCATTTTTATTTTCCTTAGTGGTTCACAACCTGGTAAATGGCATGTTTCATATCTTGCGCCTGTAAGCCGCGTTCACCCTTTTCCGCCAGTACATCACCTGCAAGTGCGTGCAAAGTTACGATCTCGTGTAAATGGATAGTATTTCTAAATTGGGCTTTCAAACTGGCGATCATGCCAGCAAGTACATCTCCCATTCCTCCGGTTCCCATACCGGCATTGCCTGCGGTACAAATATAAAGATCATCCTCTAAAATCAGACTACCTGAACCCTTGAGCACCCATTGTCCCTGATATTTTTGCTGGAGCTGTTTAATTGTCTGAATGCGATCTGCTTCGACTCCTGATGCTTTCATTTCTAGCAAAGTAGCCGCTTCACCCGGATGCGGTGTTGCATAAGTATGGGCATTCAAATTTTGTGGTGCTTTTGCCAGAAACCACAAGGCATCTGCATCGAGAACTGTCTCCAGTTCTGATTGCTGAATCAGGTCAAACCAGTAATTATATTGCTTCTCAGCCCAAGCATCGCGTCCTAACCCCATACCAAAACAGACAGCATCCACATGACGAAGTAAAGCTTGGCGTTGCTCAGCATCTAGCGCATTAATATCACGCAGCATGATATTCGGAGCACGTGACAAAATGGCAGTATGATGTTTGGCATCACAAACCACAGTGACCTTACCTGCACCAGCAGCAAAGGCTGCCTCAGCTGCCATAATGACCGCACCGCCCATATCGGCATGCCCCCCAATTACGAGCACATGCCCATAACTGCCCTTATGTCCAAAAGCTTCACGTTTAGGCAGATGAATTTGAGTCGAGGAAAGTTGGGCCATCGGCAGAAGTTCAGCATCGGAAGGAATAGCCGAGATGACCTCTACCTTGCCGGCATATTCTTTGCCTTGTCCGGTAAATAATCCCGCCTTTAAACCTAAAACAGTAAAACTATGATCTGCCTTAATGGCAACCGGCAAAGGCTGGCCTGTATTGGCATGCAGTCCGCTTGGAATATCCATTGCAATTTTAAGACCTTGCTGGGCATTAACGCTTTGAATAATCTGTTGCCAATTTTCATTCAGATCACGGTTCAAACCGATCCCAAATAAGGCATCAATATAAACATCATATTGTTTCTGAAAATTAAAACCTGAATAAGTAGGTATACCGATTTGCTGAGCTTCCCCGATTGCTTGAGCCAGATCCTGTGATGGACCGGGTTCTGCTGCATAAATATCTATTTCAAAACCGACCTGTTTTAAATATTTTCCTACCAGATAACCATCACCGGCATTATTACCCTGACCGCAACAGACAGCGATTTGAGTCAATTGCTGTTGTTCCAATAAAGGGATGAGTCGCTGCGCAATCGACCATGCCACCTGTTGCATCAAACCATAAGAACTATTTTGCTTGCCAAACCAGCGCTGCTCCCATGCTTGTATATCGCGGCTATGATAAACTTGCTGCTGCATTTCTTATTTCCTGTTTCTGGTTTATGACAACACCCGATTCCCAAGCGCAAATTCAAGTTTATCAACAAGATCCGAATGAACTGAAGGCGTGGATCAAAGCGCAGGCACGAGAGCTGGATTTTTCTGATTGTGTCATTGCCAAACCGGATGCTCAAGCAGAATTAGTACGTTTGCAGGAATATTTAGACCGCGGCTATCACGGTGATATGAAGTTTTTGGAAGAAAATCTGGAAAAACGTGCCGATCCCACACTGCTTATTCCCAATACCAAATCCGTGATCTGTGTACGAATGGATTATCTGGTCGATCTTCCAGAACCGCGTCTAGTGCCCTATGCACCAAATTCTGCGATTATTGCCCGTTATGCCCGTGGTCGTGACTATCATAAAACCATGCGCGGGCGCCTAAAAATGCTAGCTTCTAAAATTCGGGAAAAAGTCGGTGAATTTGAATCCCGCCCCTTTGCAGACTCTGCTCCTGTATTTGAAAAATCACTGGCCGAAAGTGCGGGCATGGGCTGGACCGGTAAACATACTTTATTAATCCATAAAAAATCCGGGTCTTTCTTTGTTTTAGGTGAGCTGTTTAGCTCACTGGAACTGCCCTTTGATGAGCCTGCAAGCAAACATTGTGGTTCATGCACAGCCTGTATTGATATTTGCCCGACACAGGCTATTGTTGAACCGTATATGCTGGATGCACGTCGCTGTATTGCTTATTTAACCATTGAATATAAAGGAATCATTCCAGAGGAATTACGTCGAGGGATTGGTAACCGGGTTTTTGGTTGTGATGATTGTCAGTTGATTTGTCCGTGGAACAGTTTTGCCCAGAAAACCAATATTGAAGATTTTCACCCCCGACATGGACTGGATCAAGTGAGTTTACTGGATCTCTGGCAATGGGATGAGGCTACATTTTTAAGCTCAACTGAAGGCAGTCCATTACGTCGTACCGGCTATCAAAGCTTTATGCGCAATATTGCGATTGGCTTAGGTAATGCGCCTTTTGATCCACAGATTGTGCAGGCATTACAAGCTCAGCAGAATCAACATGATGAGATTGTACAAGTTCATATTGACTGGGCCATACAAGAACAATTGGCAAAATCCCGGTAAATTTCAATTTTTACTTCGGTTCACATTTTCTCGTCAAAGCCTTACACAGTTACTGTGCAAGCTATGGCATAAAGGAAAAAGAATGGAAATAAAGCCGGAGGTGGATATGCAAAAGTCATCTGATACACAACATCAAAATCAGGAACAGCTTGAAGAGTTGCAACATCAACACCAGAAGCAGCAACAACAGCAACAGCAGCAGTCACAACATGGCCCGCTTGGCTCTCCAAAAAATAACCAGCACGAACAAGATGAACGTGTATTAAACAAGCAACATCGTAGTGATTTACAAAACCAGAATATTCACGGAAATCATCGTGAATAAAGTCTGATCAAGTGTTCAACAACAAAGCCCACCTTGTGTGGGTTTTGTTTTTTTCTATAACGTCATATTTTGCTAATGAAGACGGCGATACTTTTACTTAAGATGGAGCCTGATAAATAAATATGAACAAGGATGGACAGATGAACAGTATTGATCCAATACGTAATGATTGGTCTCGTGCAGAAATTGAGACCCTGTATCAACAACCTTTAATGGACTTACTCTTTCAGGCTCAACAAGTTCATCGTCAATATTTTGATGCCAATACCGTTCAGGTCAGTACCCTGCTCTCTATTAAAACTGGTAAATGCCCGGAAGATTGCAAATACTGTTCTCAGTCCGCACATTATGATTCCAAACTCGAAGCGGAAAAACGGATCGCAGTAGAAAAAGTAATTCAGGAAGCTAAAGAAGCTCTGGCTTCTGGCAGTTCACGCTTCTGCATGGGAGCAGCATGGCGTAATCCGCATGAACGTGATATGCCTTATGTGCTGGACATGGTACGTGAAGTCAAAGCACTGGGACTCGAAACCTGTATGACTTTAGGCATGCTGAATGCCTCACAGGCAGAACGCCTGAAAGATGCTGGTCTGGATTATTACAATCACAATCTGGACACGTCACGTGAATACTATTCACATATTATCAGTACCCGCAGCTTTGATGACCGATTGGATACACTGGATCATGTGCGCCAAGCTGGCTTGAAAGTGTGTAGTGGTGGCATTGTCGGCTTAGGTGAAAGTCGCAATGATCGTATCGGTTTATTGTTTGAGCTTTCTACACTTCCGATTCACCCAGAATCTGTACCTATCAATATGCTGGTGCCAATTGAAGGCACACCGATGGCAGATGTTGAAAAACTGGATGTGATTGAATGGATTCGAACTATTGCAGTGGCTCGCATTCTGATGCCCGAAAGTTATATCCGTCTTTCGGCAGGCCGTGAATCACTGACTGACTCAGATCAGGCATTGGCATTTATGGCAGGCGCCAACTCAATTTTCTCAGGCGAAAAACTGCTGACGACTCCAAATACAGCCAAAGGTCGTGACCAGCAGCTCTTTGAAAAATTGGGACTGGTAGCAGAACAACCTAAGCCAAGCATCCGCGCATTAGCGACTGATGCAATGGCAAGTTAATTGAAATAATTCAAGATGCTGAAAAGTTATGTGCAGTAATTAAAATACCATAACTGGCATTCAGAAAATCACCGATCCGGATCTGGTCTGTTCCATTGGCATGATGTACGACCAGCTCCTGCGTCAGTGCATCAAAGCTGAAAGAGTCATAACAGTCCTGATGCAGGCTTAACCAGTGCAAAGTGTTAGCCAGATTTTCATCTACAATATAGGTTTTGGCATGGAAATCTTTGCTCATTTAAGCCTTCTCATCATGTGGTACTGGCAATGATTTTAACGGATATGAGTTTAGATTAAATATAATGGATATAAAAAAGTGAGCATATTGCTCACTTTTTCTTGCAGTATTTTTTTAATCTCTTTGGGTACCACATTTGCGGCATTCCCAATCTGCCCCAATTTCCTCCATTTGCTGGTATTCATAAATGTGCAGACAAAATATTTTTTTTAATAATCGAAGCATTGCTAAAACTCCTGTAATTATTTTTTATCAGCTTCCTGATCTTTCTTCCTAAAACATCCATGATTTTGGTTTAAAAATCATGTTATATTTATTAACATATTTTTACATTCTGTCAAATACACTTCATCTGCTTTTTAAAGTTTTCTTCGATTCAAACATCATCATTTCATAGGTTACTGATTTATAGAAGTTATCTTTAATCAATAAGGTTTTTATAAGACAAGAAATTGAGCTTTAAACTATTCTATAGGCTATATAACGCCTGATTCAGTCAATATCAGGCTTAGAGAGATTCGAAAAAAGACTGAAGATAGATTCAGGCTTTCTATAAATTCGTTCAAATAATTTTGTCGGAATCATTACAGTGTAGCTAACTACTAGCCAGAGTTTAATGCTTTTAAATTCCTTAAATTTTCTCTATAAAATTGAAATTTGAAAGCTGTTTTTTAGTTTGAAATAGATCATAAAAAAGTGAACCAGAATCTGCTTTAGTGCCAACTAAGAAGAAATGATCAAAATATTCTTCGCCTTTACTTGGAATGATCTATTACCTACTAAAAGATTTTTATAATGAATTTTTAGACCAAGCAAATTCGAATCGATATCACGCATATGTATTACCTGTACCTATGAACCGTACCGGGTTTGTCGGAGACAGTTTATTTAAGTTAGGCAACCTGATCTAAGGATTGCATCTTTTCATAATACGTTGACGTTGCTTCAAACTTAAATAGCGAAACATATCCAATCGTACTATGCAGCCGTTTTTTGTTAAACCTATCTACGTAGTTCAAGTGCATCCAGAATCATATCTGTATTCATCCGTGTCGATACCTTCCAACCTACAATTGCCCGTGAAAATACATCAATAACAAATGCAGTATAGACTCAACCTGAATTCGTCTGAATATATGTGAAGTCAGTAACCCACAGGTGGTTTGGTTGCTTTGCACTGAAATCACGTTTCACCAGATCATCAGCTCGTTTTTGATTTAATGGTTGAGCAGTCACCAACGGGTGAGCTTAAAGTCTGGCAAGGTAAATCAGCTTCTACCTTTGCAGGCAACTGGAAATTACAGAATGGAAATGATTTAGATAGTTATAACGTTAGTATAGGGCACTACCATGATAGGAACATCATAAATTAGACAATCATTATCATGTTAAACCTCTCATTGCATTTTGATGCCAAAATATAGAGACTTTTCCTGTTGTGATAACAGCTCTTTTAAGATCGTCTTAATTTTAGCAGTGCCATCATCTTGAATTGTATTGTTGCTACTATCGGTAATGTTTTGACCATTACTTCCTACAATTGGCAATATACCTGAAAGTGCCCATTGCTGGGTATAAGCGGGATACATATCGTTAATCACTACATTGCTTAATGCCATACTGCCAGTATTTTTCACCATAATCCGGTAAATCAGACATTGATTCGGTTTCAGGTTTTCATTTTGTACGGTATACATTGCATTGATCACTGCCGCGGCATTTGCCATACTGCAATTTTCAACTTTGAATTGCGATTTCATAATTTTTAACTGATTCGGACTGACCGTAATCAAGTCCGTATTACTTAAATCAGCTAATGTCATGTCTTTCCCTACATTATCCGGCTTAGCAATCAGCTTAACTTGACTACTCATACCATTGTTGGCCGTTGATGGGGCTTCAACTTTAATCAATAAAGTGACCGATTTATTCGGCTCAATGATATTGCTTAATTCAGTTTCTGTACCGGACAGCAAAGTATCACTGGCATCTAGCGTGTCATTGCCATTTTGATCCAAAAACAAGGTATATAAAAAGCCATCGGTACGATTGACTGGGTTAAGACTGACCTTCACTTTAGTTTCATTTTCCACACCATAGTTGATCAGACGGTGCAAAAATACATAGCTTCCCCCGATCCCCACCTGTGCACTTTGATCATTGCTTAATTGCAATGTACGTTTCTTGGGCTGGGGAATCACGGCATCCAGAACAATGTCAGCCATGCCCGACTGAAGTGACTCGATTGCAAACCAAATATTGGTGGTCGTTGTCACAGAAGAATAAACGGTCACGACTGCGCAGAGCTGTGTAGTGTTATTGGCGGCAACATTCAGTTGAGTAATCTGCTGACCACTTACACCCGTTTTACATTGTGCAAGATCTGCCTTATAAAATTCAATTTTTAAACCAGAACTAAAGGGAGTAATACTATTTTTAACCAATGTTGAATAGTCACCCGTTCCTAGTGTTGGTTCAATTTTGCTACTAGAGGCATACAGTTGATAATCCTGTGCCAGATTGCCGTAATTTTGAATATTGAGCGGGAAATAAACTTTGGTGTTACTGTCTGATTTTTGAGTCCAAAGTGGTGTGGAACCGGTTCTACCCTCTTTTCCAATGATAAACATATCCGTACCAGTTGCTGCTCCATCGGCTGCAGGCGGCGCATTACTGATGTTGTTAGATAAATCACTCTTGGTCGCAATCAGTGTTTTCACGGTTGAAGTATTATTTCCAGGAATCAGATCCTGCATCCTCGTCGTTTCAATAATGGCTGTATTTTCGACAAAACCTATACTTGAAGTATCAGTATCTATGACTTTTAAATTTTTAACTGTAAAGCGGTATTTCGCGCTGGCTGGAATATCGCCTAAACTTAAACCACTGCCTGCAGTGGTACTACTCAACAGTGCAGTCAGTGCATTAGCATCTGTCCAAGTTGAAGGACAAGCCTTGCTAGTACCATCGGTTAAGTTTTCACACGTTAAACTCGTTTGATTGATAGCATCACCGGTCGTTACTCTGAGTAAATTTTTAAGATTATCTCGCAGGAGTACTCCATCTGCCTGCACTGCAGTATTATTGATGACATCCAGCTGATAAGAAATCAGGTTATCTTTCTGAACCACCGATTCTGGAGTTAAAGTTTTGACAACCGCTAAATCAATATCATCTTCTTGAATTTTCAGATCAAATTTAACATCCGCAGTGACATTACCACAGGTACTCAAATTAGTGGAAATAGCTTTACTGTTTGGATCCAGTGCAAATTCAAATGGTAGATGGATATCAGTATTGGTTTGGGTATTACCAAAAATTTTAATCACCAAATCATTGACCTGAACCCCTTTGGTATAATCCAGCGTAGCGTTATAAACTGGAGTATAGTTAAAGGTCACTTTATTAGAGTTTGAGGTATTTAAACTCTCTTCTGTAACTCCTCTACCCAACTCAATCAGGCCAGATGTTGTCTGCTTATATAATCTGTAATTTGTGCCATAAACCGCTTTGGTCTGAGCATAGTCCATTGGATATTCAATTTTAAATTGCAGGGTGGGCATATCACTCTGACTTAAAATTTGCCCAACAATATTAAAAGGTACAGAATGGGTCTTCCCTGTTGCATCATCACCTTCATAAAAACGTCCAGAAGCAGCACTGAATTCAACTGCAGGTTTTAAACCCAATTGAATATCATCAATAAAATTACCCAAGGTTGCATTTGTACCAAATTTTGTCGCATCAAAAATAAATTGATATATCCCACTCGCGACATTTACTTTGGCTTTCGCTGCAGTAGGATTAGCGTTTTTCCATTCAAATAAACTTGTAACTGTTTGACTAGTGCCAATGGTTTGATTTTCAGTAAAAGTAAAACGGTCAGCTGAAACTTTGCCGATATAAAACGTTGTTTGTTCATTCGTACTGGAACGGGCTGCATGCCTAAAATTCCAAGAGAATTCTTCATCTTTAAACAAACAAACAGTTTGATACAGTGCAGATTTTGCACTGGCATTTAACTCTGCATATTGATTGGCAACAGGAGAATTATTTATCGTATTCCAGTTTGTATAAGTCGTCGGTGCTGCTCCTCTTCCACGCCAAATCTCTATCTGTTTTGGATTAGGATGGGTAGTTAACCAGCCTTCTACTGCCGTTTCAGCAAATTGGT
The DNA here is from genome assembly GCF_002429925.1 of Acinetobacter sp. UBA5984. Lineage (NCBI taxonomy): Bacteria > Pseudomonadati > Pseudomonadota > Gammaproteobacteria > Moraxellales > Moraxellaceae > Acinetobacter > Acinetobacter sp. UBA5984. The sequence continues at coordinate 10,800 of NZ_DJBE01000035.1, read as the reverse complement.
TTGTAGTATCATTTGAAAGAGCGGGTTTATTAAAACTTAAATTGACGAAACTGCGCTGAATTTTAACTTTATTAGTATCTGCTGCGGTATCTGCCGCATTAACCTGGACCATACCGCCGAGCAATAAAACTGAAGACGTCAAAGCATGCGGTAAATATCGCTTGATCATACTGTTATTTCACCTTCACTTTTTGCTGTTTTGACTCTATTTGTAAATCTTGCCACTGCGGTAGATATTTAATTTCAACCCTATGTATATCTGCAACCTGCAGAACCACCCGACGGCTTTTTGCCTCAGCTATTTTCATTTCTGTATCAGTTTGAAAATCAACTGCACCCTTGGCTTCAGTCGCAATATGTGCAATATCCATACCCTGTAACACAAGATAATCTTGTACTGCCTGAACACGGCGCTGTGCCAGTTGTATGTTATAGCTCGGGCTTGCATGCCGATCGGTATAACCCTTTAAAACAACAGACAATTGTGGAAATTGTTTCAACTGGGCTACCCATTGTTGCAGAATCGTATGACTGGCTGGGCTTAAATCTGCACTGTCCCGGGCAAAATGTACAATATTATTGATCTTTAAACTATTAGACTGTTGATTTAATTGTACTTTAGCTAGGGGCCAAAATTTAGAATTTACTCCCTGACAACCCTTGCCATTCAACTGCTGCAATGAAGGCAACTGCTCTGGCTGCCACGTAATATCTGTACGCTGTACACCTGTAGATTCAGCGACCTGATATAAAGCTTGTTGCACCGCATGAAAAGGTTCTTGGGAATGTCTCCAGCCCAACTCGCAATATTCTGCTGCAGCCCAAACCAGCATCACTTCTGCATGTGCCAGACTTTCGGGCGCTTTATCAATGGCACCCTGCATTTTTAAATATTCAACCTGCCACCATAAATCCCGACGCATGACTTGTGACACACTTAAGACTGGTGTGGTTAAACTCAAATTTTGCTTGGACTGCAAACCACTGACAATACTTTGGGCCTGTTGCAAAGCTTCCTGCCCTGCAACGGTTAAACTGCGTTCGGATTGTTGATTGACTGCATAACTTAACCACATTTTTGCCTTGTAAGCATGATAGCGAGTCAGTGCATCAGCATCAGTATATTGTTGTAAAGTATTGGATAAAGTATTTATTTGACGCTGAGCATCAGCAGCCGAAAAGGGTTCAGCATATACCAAGCTGTTCTCTAAAAATAAAGCTGCAAGTAGTCCAGTAAGTGGTTTCATGTTTTATCGTCCCTGTTCTGGCTCTAAAGCAAAGTTTGTGTTTGCCGAACGGCGACCAAACAGATCTTCATCAAACTTGAATCTGAATCTTAAATACGCACCTTCACCGGTTGAACTGGTATTTGCCAGTTCATCATCCTGATAACCCATAAAGTTATAACCTGCCGAAACCCAAAAATTGGTTGCAAGCAAATACCCCAATTCTGCCCCGACCAAATAGCGTGTACCTGCACCGCGGTTAGCCCATAAACCACCTGCCTGTACACTCATGTCCCAACGTTCATTGATGTCATAAATTACACGACCGCTGAACAATTGCGTTAGAGCATTGCTAGTAATATGATCTTCATGGAGCTCGGACCATTTTGCTGCATATTGACCCGATAAAGTCAGACGGCGCTGTGGATGATAGTTAGTATGAATAGAAGTCACATAAGCTTCACGCTTGAATTCCGCTTCTAAATCAGTGGCGTTATTTTCATAGTAATATTCAATTTTCGACAAGATATCGAGTTTATTTTGATCATAATCGCGCCATGCATAACCGAGCTGGAAACGGTTGCGTAAGTGATCACCCTGATCTACTACTTTATTATCGACAAAGTTGAGTGTGTTTTTAGTCAGCACGGTGGCATCATCAGAGAGCTTATAGGCATAACCAAGGGTATTGATCAGGGTATCTGAAGTATCCGAACGGCGGCCTTCCAAACGGGTGGTTGCTTTCCAATTCTCATGAACTAAATATTCAAGCCCAAGACTCAATGCAGTGGCATCATTATTGGTATTGTCTTCATTTTTAGATAAAGACTGACTCCGCTCAAAACTGCTACTGACATATACACGCGGTTTTAGCTGCCAGCGGTTACGTAGACCCAATGCTGCTTCAGCTTCACGGTTACTCATGCCATCAGCAACCCGATACTCACTGAATGCTGAACCATCTTTCATATAGTTGCTGGAAATACCGAACACCGTGCTGTTGTTTTCTTCTGTGCTATTCATGGAGTACAGGCCATCAATTGCTGAAATCAATTCGTGGCGGGCATAAATTTCAGTATTGGGTAAAACTTTTGCCGTTCCCCCCACCGATAAAACCTGTTTGTCGGAATTGGATAAATCCTGTTCGTATTCAATAAAAGCCGATGCGCCTTTCCAAGGCAGATTACCAGTAAATTTGATACGCCCAGTCGTGCCATTATATGGACCCAGATTTTCTGTCGCTAAAGTTGCCGCAGCACTGGTTTCATCATAATGACGCAGCCCTAATTCGACCGCGAGAATTTTAAAGAAATTACGTTCCAGACTTGTAGACAATCCGGTACGAACGCCGTTATTTTCTTGATCTTCAGTACGAATTGCTTCAATACGAGCCAGGCCCAGTTTTGCAATGGGTGCTGAAGCCTTGATGCCACTTTCTTTACGTCCTGCACTAATGGTTGCCGCATCATTCTGGAAACCTTCTTCGGCTTGCTGGTGATAGGCACGAACATGGGCAAAGCTCGGTGCATATTCAAATTCGACCCGTGCAGCAGTACCTTGGTCTTTGTCACGATTTGAATCACTATTGATCTGAGTAATCTGATCTGCCGTAGAGTCGGTATTTTTAGCCTGTGCCACTTCGGCAATGAATTTACCGTATTGCCCAACTTTCACCACGGTATTTAAACTGGCAATCTGTTCCTGATTTAATGGATTATTACTTTGCACAAATGAACCACCCATTTTCAGATGGCTCTTCATGGCATAACTAAAACTCATCCCGCCGACTTGATATTCTTCACCAATTTCATCCGCTTCCACCGTAATACGGATAAAGTTTGGATTCAGGTCTTGATCGACACTGGCGACAGCCTGTTTTAGGTAAATGCTGTTGCTATAGGTGTCGACTTCATAATCGCTAAAACGGGTAAGGCTTTGTTTGGCAATAATCAACCCCGGATTATTACGATCGCGGGTCAGAATCTCGACTTTTTCACTATTGTCTAAAATAAGTTCACTTGAAATTGAACCCAGACTGTAGGGACCAGAAATGCCCAGTGCACGATTTTCTGTCACTACTTGACGCGATTTGGTTTCAGCCACAAATGCTGATGCCTGAAACTTATCTCCTTCATGTCCCACTTTCAGACCAGTCAATGAACGGTTATATTGCCCCAAAGCCAGACCTTCATCTTTTTCTGTACGGGTCACATAGTCGCCATACATCGCATATGAACGGCCTTTGTCTAAGCGTACATACAATTTGCTGGTCGATTGGGCTTCAAAGCCTTTTGCCGCTGCGTCACCATATACCGGATAATATTCATCAGGTTGAATATCGCGGAACAGGCGCTGCTTGGAACTTTTATTAGAATCATAAGCCAGGGTTAACAGATAATCGCCTCGGACTTTTCCTTTCAGGAACATTGCAGTGCGACCGGTCAATGAGGTGTCATTACCCCACTCGGCAATTTCATTCAGCTCATTTTCAAAACCATCATTACGATTCACACTGTGCAACTGTGTATTATCAAAATTATTAAAGTTAATTGAACCTTCAATTAAACCCACGGCAATCAGCGGACGTAAATCTGCCTGAAACTGAATATCGATTTCTTCTTTGATTAGACCACTGCTGACACGTAGTTTTCCACGTGCAGGCGCATTCGGTGCAAGAATCGGAATAATCATCTCGCCGCCATCAATGAAGCTTTGAATGCCCGGTTCATTTGGATTTAAATCTGGAAGATCAATAATCCCGATATCACTTTCTAGAGTGATCGAGGTACGGGTGGCCACCTTGATGCCTTGTTTGTCTTGCAACTGAACGCGCAGCTGCATCACATCACGGCCATTGGCCATGACCGGGATTGGCGCTTGCTGTAATTTCAGCTGATGAATTTCATCTGGAACAATGACTTGAATGTGGTGGCTTTCACGAACATTACCAGCAAAATCCAATTGTTCAGCACGAATGCTGTTTTTACCGACTTTTAATGCCACTCCGACATATTCAACCCCTTGCTTACGATGCTCATCCAGGATGGCTAATTTACCCCGTTGTTTATCTGCCACCACCACGTCATTGACTAAAACACGCTGTGTCGCACCTGCTGCACCTTGAACCTGAATCGTCGTTTGTGCATGAGGTAGAACCTGTCCTTCTTTTAAGTTTAAAATTTCTAAAGCGTTGTTGTCGCTACGCTTTAAATATTCTTCAAGATTCACTAAAACAGGCGGTTTTACCGGATCAATCAACAATTGCGGTTGTTTTTGTGCAGCAAAATCACCCCGATTCAATAAGCAATTCTGATCATTGTCATTTGCCAAACAGCCTTGGGTGTTTTCTGAACGGGTGCTGCTTTCCAGATAGCTCGGTGCATCAATAGAAAGTTGCTTGTTAATCGCTTTTTCAAGATTTAAATTGCTGCTGTTAATTTTTTCCTGACGCTGTTTGATTGCATCCGTTAAGGGTGCAGAACAGGCATCTGCCTGATTCGCCATGGCGAAATCAGCACGATGCAATTCGCCACGTTTGACATCGACAAAGCGGCTGGATGGATCACCAGCATTTCGGTTGGACTGAGTCAGCAACTCCACGCCGGCAGGTAAGGTAGTGCGGTCAATTTTAAGCACATGGGTTTTTGCCGACACGCCGTAAAAGTCATATTTACCTTCACGGTCTGTGATGACATAACTGCCATCTTCCATGTAGAGACGGACACCCGGCACACCCAACTCGCCTTTATCCTGTATGCCATTACGGTTACAGTCGGTATAAACTTTACCTACCACAAATGCATCGGCACTAAACGCACCCGGACGAACTTTAACTTTAGCCTGTGCTTCATTTGAACTGAGACCAGAACCGTCTACTGCACGAGCCCGGTTAATCCCATCTCCGTTTAAAGCATTGGGTCCGACCAGAACACGGTATTCAATTTTGGCGCTGGCATTGACTGCAAGATCACCCAAACCCAGCGTTAAATAAGGGCCTTTGCCACCTTCCGGGTCTGCCACGGGTTTGCCATCAATACGCATGGTATTTGGCACATAGCTAAAACCACGCGGTAAACTGTCTTGCAATTTAACATCACGTGCAAGTACATCACCTTTATTACTCACGGTAATACTGTAATCGGTGAAATCACCCAATTCGATACTGCTATCACGTGCAGTTTTTTGTACCATCAAACCCGATTGGCTTAATAGCGGGTCAATCGGAATATCGATATTCAATGCCGGACTGCTGGATGTCAGGGTAAATATGCCACCATAAGAATATTGCGAATGTACCGCCATGCCGTTAAATGAGCTGATCGGATAAACCACCTGATCACTAACAAAACTATATTGATGAGTAGCAATTGTTGAGGTATCGACTAACAATTTATAGTTACCCGGAATCACTTGTGGATAAACAAACTCACCTGTCGCAGACGTTACCTGTTTCGCAGGAATTGAACTTAACGCCCCCGTGGTACGGTCAACTTCAAAAGCCACATTATTACCGACCGGCTGATCATTTTCATCCACCAGTATAACGGTTGCCCCAGCCACAGGCTTTTTCGTTTTTGCATCGAAAATAATGCCGTATGGATCAATCAATATCTGCGTTGAAATATCATTAATCGGTGTAGTGGCCTGACCTTGCTCGTCGACGCATTCAACCAGACTCGCTGTAACCTCATCACGTTTAAGCGTTTGTAAAACAGCATCATTCAGATTTTTTTCTGCATTTTCTTCAGTATCTAAACTAAATTGGAACAGACCAGTATTTTCACCACTTTCCATGGCGGAAATAATAACAATATCACCCGTCAATTTAGACTGAATACGAATGCGTGCCTGCTCTTTGCTAAAACGGTTGGCATTACAAACCGCGGCATTGGTTTTTAAATAAATCGGTTCATTAACTTTGCCGGTATACAAGCTGATTTTAAAATCATTTGTGGTGCTATCTAAAGTTGGCTGACCTACAACCTTGGTTTCAACTTTATTGGACAAGGTTTTTTGATTCACTTGTCCTTTTTGATGCAGAACATAAGCTCCATTTACCAATGTGGTATAGCTAATGGTCGGTTGAGTTTTAACCTTTAACTTAATCTCGCTTTTTTGACCGGCTGCAAATGGTTTTTTATAAGCAACTACAGCATGGCCAATTTGGCTTTTATCCTGAGGTAAATGACTTGAATATTGTCCTTCTGCCAACTTATGCAAAACCAGTGTATTAGAAGCCAGATCTGAAACCTGAATATCTTCAAAAACAGTATTTGCCGGCAAAGGATCTTCAACAATCACCCATGATTGTTCCTGTCCATCCACCGTGACTGTTGCAGGTGATACCGGTAATGATGCCGAGTTGGTTACCGTCAAAGTATAATTCAGGGTTTGTGCCTGCTGAGTTATGCTAAGCAGTTGTTGGTCTACGGCTTTTTCTATTTTTAACTTTGCTTCAAAGACCTGTACAGGGTCTTGCACTGTTTTTTGTTGTTGCGGTTCTTCACGAATCTGTGCGGTTAAAGGAAGCTCTAAGTTGGACTGATCGGGAGTTTGTAATGAGGTATCTGCCACGACCCATAAGTGTACAGTTTGATTGGGTTGTAATTCTAATCCATCTTTAATCAGGGTATCTGAAATATCCAGGACACCATCTTGATTGGCATCTAAATAGATTTTTAAATTGGATAAATGGTTAATAGCCGCGGTTTTAAAATCAAACCACGCATTTGTATTACTGGTATTGGTCACCTGATTTAACCAGATGACTTTTGAACCCGCTTCTACTTGCTGGAGCTGATCTGGAAATAGTTCAAGACCATAAAACTTTGCAATTTCGATATTGACTGCATTGGATTGAGTTGTTCGCAGTAATTGTCCACCGCTCAAATCACTGACTTCAAAACTTGCATAAGCAATATTCTGAATCATTTGTCCAGCCATAGGCATCGCAGCATGACCGTGATGTGCAAAGAACAAAGCAGACGCAAGTGCAGACAAAGATAATGTCTCCACTTTCTTATTCATTGCTTTTTTCATTGCCACACCCCAAAACCAAAATACGAAAATACAAATAATTAGAACAAACGAATCGAGTCCCTCTTTTCGAAAAAAGAGGGAGAAGAGTTTTTAAAGATTATGGAGTGGTTACGCTGTCATCAATTTTTACAGCAAACTCTAAAGTTGCCGATGTTGCTGGAGTCAAGGTATTCACGGTATAACTCACCTGACCATTGGTTTGAGTTGCAGACGATGGCTTCAATGATCCTGAAAATAGCTTGGTATAACTTGGCACCATATCAGAAATCACGATATTGGTTGCATTTGCATTACCATCATTGGTAGCTACAATTTTGTAGTACACACATTGACCTGGTTTTGCCTGTAAATCAGTTGTTTCATAAACTGTTGGAGTCTTTGTACAGTCTGCTACAGCCTGAGTCTTAACCAATCGGATCTGACCTAAGTTAATCACTGTGCGGTCCGTTACAATCACATCCGCAGGCTTGTTACTTCCTGTAGGCTTGAACGTCACAATCGTAGTATCCGCTTCACCCGCTGTTGCCGTGGCAGGTGCTTCTACCTTGACCAAAATTGTGACTGACTCATTTTGTGATAAACCTGCCCCATTGGTTTGTGCCAATAAAGCAGTCAAAGAGGCATTACGCTCTGCAGCAGTCGCACCTATCACCAGTTCACTGGCATCAACCATACCATTCTTGTTAAGGTCAACGTAAACTGAGGTATTCATACCTGATAAAGTAGAAGACCAGTTAATTTCGACTGGATATCTGGTTTCACCTTCCAGTACATTTCCCGTATTGGTTAATGTGTGGCTGTATACTATTGTACCACCTGGTGCAATTTGACCTTGACGGTCTGGAGTAAAGGTCAGTTGACGTTTTTCAGCAACTTTTACATTAAAGGTAATATCATCCTTCGTACCTGTAGCAGGCGAAGAAATCTCGACTTTAATATCTTTACCAATATTGGTATCGGCAGGAGTTCCGGTAGGAGGCGTTACGATTAAACAGAAACTTTTTGCAGCGCCATTGGCAATATTGCCGGAATTGGTCACTTTAGTTGCAGTACAGTTGCCTAAACCATCTTTTTCAAAAACTTCTGCAGTCCAGCCTGTAGGGATATTTGGAACATTAATAATGTAATTATCTGGAATGTTGCCGGTATTTTTTATCGTAATATCAAAAGTTGCTGGGATTGCCGGTGGGGTAGTTACAGTTTTTACAGATGTTGAATTACCCGGACCTGTACCCAGTTCTGTCGTTGAATCAGGTTTGCTAACCAAATCCACCGTATTTGCCTGTAAGCTGGAAACAACTAGAGTTAACTTATCTGTGCCTTTGTTCGCATCAGAAGTACTAGTCAAAATAATTTGATTATTATTGACTACTGCACCGTTCTGGAAGGTGACGCGAACGATATATTTCTCATAGCTGCCAGCTGCAATTGGACCGGTATTATTCGACGTTACTGGCGTTTTCCCGTCCGCTTTAAGAATTTCAACAATACTGCCTGCTGGCAGACTTGTTTTATCTACAGTAAGCGTATAAGAATCTGCTGTGTTGCCCCGGTTATGTACAACAATCATATTACCTTCTGTTGTACTGTCACCAAATACAACAGGAACACCTTGTTTACCTGCCAAGGTAATAAGGTCATCCACTGGAGCACCCGGAATAGTGCCATCTTTGAAGTTGTTTAATATAGAGTCATTAATCGAACCGTCAAATTTTCCTGTTACACTCACAATCGATGGATTGGATGAAACAGTCGTCGGATCAGTCGGTGTGGTATCCGGTACATCGGAAATAACTAATGGAATATTCGGTCCACCAGAAGTACCGGGTTTGCCATCCGGATCGACATAAGCAGTATTTTTGATATCTCCAGCACTGGTGCTATCTAAAACTTTAACTTTAAAAGTTAGCTTGCCCGAGGTATTTGCTGCAACACTGTCAATATTGAAAAGGAATTTATTTCCGCTTACTTCAAACTTGTCTAAAGCATCTTTTGCATCGGTAAGCGCCACTGAACTACCATTATAACGTGCAGATCCAGCAACAAACTGAACAGTAGCGGGCAATACGTCAAAGATTGCAACATTAGTTGCGGCTGCATTACCTGTATTTTTAAAAGTTAAAGTATATTCAACTTCCTGCCCTGCTTGAGTCACACTTACACTGGCAGCTTTGGTAATCTGCATTACTGCACCAGTGGTAATGGTCGTAGTGTCGATATTACTTTTCGTTACAGCACTTGAATCATATAAAGCAATTGACTGTGCTGTCGCTGACACCTGTAATTTATCAAGCTGATTAGCAAGCGCCGTGCTTGGTGTGGTTGCTACCACAACTAAACCCACAGATTCCCCTGCTGCAAGTTCAATCCGGTCAGTAGCTGTTAAAGCGACTTTACTGTCCGCAACTCCATCTTTGTTGCGGTCAATATATATTGCAAACTTGCCATTTTCGAAATCAAATGTTGTGGTTGCGTCATCTATATCGATAAGCGAAATCGCAAATTTATCCGATCCGTTACCGGTATTGGTTAAGATATGTGAAAAAGTTACCTGTCCATTTGCTGTTGTCTGCGCAGTACGGTTAGCTTCAAGTGTAAAACTACCGACTTGAGCGACCAGCGTTTTTACTTCATTAGACGTTACTACACGTTCTGTACCGGTATTATCAGTATAAGATGCAGTTGCAACGTTACTGATATTAGTACCAGCTAAAGGTACAGCAGCCATAGCCTGGCTACCAAGCAACGATACCCCACCCATTACTGCCAGTGATGCAGCAATTTTACTTAATTGAAAATTATTTTTCATAAAGAACCCAACAATAAAGTCGATATTGACCAATTAAAAATTTTATTTAGATGTATTAACTTGGACTTGAGCAGAAACAATAATTTTCTGTTTCGGTTTTAACTCACTCACATTCCATTGCAAAACGCGATATTCAGCCAGTGGGACATTTACTTTTTTGCCATTTTCCATACGGGTTAATGGGACCTTAGCAAAACTTTTGCCATCTACAGACGCATAGGCATCTTTGGGTAAGCTTTGCCCTGTGTAAGCTACATCCGCAGGAAGTGGAAGATTCAACTTTAAATTTTTCAGACTTTGACTCGATATATTTGAATATTCAACTTCGTACTCAAGCAATGCTTTCGGCTTTACTTGATCGGTTACTCTTAATTCTTTTTTTACTTTTTGGTTTGCCTCTATCTGAAACACTTTCATATCAGCAATTAAAGCTTGGCTATTCGCGAAGGAGTAGGTTGTAAAGCCTGAGATTAAGAGCAAGGATAGAGGAATCAAACTCAATTTTTTTCCGGATTCAATCATTTTTTGATACATTTTTAAACCTAATGTCATTGCATTTTCACATTAACAAACAAAAAAATATATAAAAATATGAAATCTGTCACATTTTTTTTGTGAAGCGTAATTTTGTTGTCCTTATATCGGAATAATTTTCACTTATTGACATTTTTTGTCACAAAAAAAATGCTGCTAATTGATCTAAGATAGGACTTACGCACTATTACT
>NZ_DJBE01000028.1:0-37295 GCF_002429925.1 Acinetobacter sp. UBA5984 | reverse complement strand
GTCAGACTGGTATCCTGTTTTACAATAAAGGCTTTCGGAACTTGTCCAGATTTTTCATCATCCACCCCAATGACGGCACATTCCAGTACTTTAGGATGTTTAGATAAAATACCTTCCAACTCATTTGGATAGACATTAAAACCCGAGACCAGAATCATGTCCTTTTTACGGTCCAGAATGGTGATATAGCCCTTCTCATCCATACAGCCGATATCACCTGTCAGGAAGAAACCATCTTTGGTAAATACCTGTGCTGTTGCTTCCGGTTGCTTCCAGTAACCTTTCATCACCTGAGGGCCGCGAATAGCAATTTCTCCAGCCTGATGAAGTGCTACAGGTTTTCCTTCGTCATCCAGAATCTGAATTTCTGTGCCTGCCAATGGCAAGCCAATACTACTGCTAAAGCGCTTGCTTAAAGGCGGGTTAAATGTTGCCGTTGGTGAGGTCTCAGAAAGACCGTAGCCTTCATAGATATGACAGCCTGTGACTTCATACCATAATTCTGCCGTGTTTTTTAAAACAGATGCACCACCGCCTGTCGTGGTTTTTAGGCGTGAGTGATCCAGCTCGCGGAAACGTGGATGATGAGCCAATGCATTAAACATGGTATTCACGCCCGGAAACACCGTCGGAGGATGTTTATGATATTGATCCACTAAAGCGTCCAGATCTCTTGGATTTGGAATCAGCACATTGGCAAAACCTCGACTTAGTCCATAACTGAACAGGCAGATGGTAAAACCATAAATGTGATACAGCGGCAAGGCACAAAACACATATTCATCTTCTGTGGCATAACGATCGTCAAAATGGCTGATAAACACTGTACTGTTCTGGGCAATATTAAATAAGATATTGCGATGACTGAGCTCAGCACCTTTGGAAACACCTGTAGTTCCACCGGTATATTGCAGAATAACGGTATCTTCTTGCTGCTGTACAGGGGCTACAAAATCAATCACCTGTACCTGATCAATCACCTGTTTAAAGTCAGAAAACTGTTTTTCTGGATGTTGCTCCATTTGGCTATAAATTGATATCGACTGATCCTGAATAAAATCGAGCGGATGAGTAGAAATTACATGTTTCAGTGCAGGACATTCATCCAGATTATTTAACTGTTTTAAGGTTGAGCCTAGAATAATCAAGGCTTCTGCTCCTGAATCCTGAACTTGATGATACAACTCACGCTGGGTGTACATCGGGTTTACATTAACCAGAATATAACCCGCACGAATAATCGCGAAAGTCGCAATCGGATATTGAATAATATTCGGCAACATCACCGCGATTCGGCTACCGGCTGCTAGGCCTAGATTCTGTAGGTAAGTAGCCAGTTTCTGGCTATATACATCAATCTCCTGATAGCTGAACTTTCGATCCAGATAAAAGAAAGCAGTCTTATCCTTGAACTTAAGTAGATTCTCAGCAATTGTCGTGCTCAAAGTTTTATCAGGGTCAGGCCGGGTAAATTCCGGATTGACGTTCCATTTTTTATATTCTTCCATCCATAGCTGACTTGTCATTACAGCACTCCTATCCTTGATTTTAAAATTTATTTTGTATCGTGAAACTTTATTTTGATTAAAAAATAATAACGTTATCTTTCCTTCCAAATCAATCCAATATTTGGCTAATTTCAAATTTTTACAAATGAAATCACGAATTTTATGGCTAATTATTTGTATATATTTTATCAATTAATAATATTAAATTTCTTATAGTGAAATAGTAAATCATTAAAAGCAAAAAAAGAATGTGGATTCATTCTTATAAAACAACAACGTAACAAGAAAAGGATGTCGATGATGACGTATGAAACTTCAGTGCTAGAAGCTGAACGAGTTACAGTTCAGCCTAAAAAAATATGGATGACCGCGTTTATTCTATGTTTTCTTATTTTACTTGCAGACGGTGTTGATCTGGCTTTCTTGGCCTATAGCCTTACCAGTATCAAAGCTGAATTTAATTTAACCACAGTTCAGGCAGGTGCTTTAGGGAGCTGGAGTCTGGTCGGTGGAGTGATTGGCGGTTGGGCCTGTGACCATTTTGGCCGGGAGAAAGTTATTGTATTTTAGATGATTTTTGCTTCAAGTTTATCTTGCACTTTGGGCTTTGTAGAATCTTATCATCAGTTTTTAATTATCCGCAGTATTGCAGCTATTGGACTGGGTTCCCTATACACCGCCTGTAATACCTTAATGTCAAAATATGTTCCGACAAAATACCGGACGACTATTCTGGCGGCACTTATGACCGGTTTTACCTTAGGTTCATTATGTGCAACTTTACTGGCGGGCTGGATTATTCCTGAATATAGCTGGCGTATGCTGTACTGGATTACCATTTGCCCGATCGTTCTGGCTTTTCTGCTTTATTTTCTTGTTCCTGAGCCGGATTCATGGCTACGTTCACGTAAATTAAAACGTCAGGAAGCAGCTAGCAAAGTTAAGGTGAAAAAAGAGAATCCTTATAAAGTCATTCTCAAAGATAAAAATCACTGCTGGATATTTTTACTATGGATTTTAAGTGCTGGTGCCCTGAAATTTGGCTATGCCGGTTTAAGTAACTGCTTACCTGCCTATCTCGAATCGGATCTGGGCATCAGCTTTAAGGCTATGACTGGCTATATGGTTGGCACGTTTATGATCATGATTTTTGCCAAGATCGTCGCCGGGATTCTGGCAGATCGTTTCGGACGACGTGCCTTGTTCGCTTTTGGAACCATGAGCACAGCTCTGTTTCTTCAGATTGTAATTTATTTCAATACACCGACCAATATTTTGTACCTGATGCTCATGTTCGGCTTCTTGTATGGTATGCCATTTGCCATTAATGCCACGTATATGACTGAAAGCTTCCCTACTTCGATTCGTGGTACGGCTGTAGGTGGTGCATTCAATATAGGCCGTATCGGAGCAGCATTTGCACCACTCACTATTGGTTATTTTGCTCATGGAGGCTCAATTGGAACGGGTCTACTGGTAAATGGCAGGTGCCTATTTTATTTGCGGTCTGATTCCTGCACTGTTTATACGTGATCGCTTATATGATCCGCAAAAAGCAGATTAATCTCTATCATCTTTTGATAAAAAACCAGTCAAATAGACTGGTTTTTTTAATGAATAAATTTAAAAATCAGACAACTTTTCTCTGAGCATTTTCTATATATTCATAATGGTAACCACTGCGAATAAAATGCTGGTTTTTATCTCTGAAAGAATGTGCATAATCCGGCCAGACCAAAGTCAGTTTGCGACTCACCGGGTCCAGATACCAGCTTTGACAGCTTTCTGATAACCAGACACTGCCTTGGGAAAGTTGCTGTAATTCCTGCATATAGCGATTTTCGGCGTTCTGATCGGCTTCAAAAACCTGAATCTGTTGCTGTTCAAAAAATTGCAAGGCGTCCAGTACCAGATCAAATTGGGTTTCCAGGAAATAAAGCGCTGAGTTATGCCCACTTCCGGTATTGGGACCATTCAGAATGAACAGGTTTGGAAAATTATGGACTGTCGTAGATTGATAACCCTGCATACCACTAGACCATTGCTGCTCCAAGCTTAGGCCATGTTTACCCACTACCTTTGCGGCATAAGGTGGTCGTGCTGCTTCAAATCCGGTAGCAAAGACAATAATATCTGCAGAATATTCATTGCCTGATTTGCTGATTACGCCATCCTTATTCACTTGAGCCAAAGCTGAATCTTCAAGCGTGACATTCGGTTTTAGAAAAGTCGGATAATAATCATTGGACAGCAATAAACGCTTGCAGCCGGGTTCATAATTCGGTGTAAGTTTTCGCTGTAATTCAGAATTTGGAATCTGGTGTTTCAAGAATTGTAGGCAGTTTTTTTTGACCCGCTCGATCTGGCTTTTCAGATTACGGCGCTGGGCAAAATTGTATTCATTACCCCAGAACAAGGAATGTCTTAACGCCGACATGCTGTCCGGATCTTTGCGGAAAAGCTGTTTTTCTGACTCAGAATAAGGTCGGTCCGGTCGCGGCAAGATATACGCTGCACTACGTTGCAATACGGTCAGACTTTTTGCTGTTTTGGCAATTTCCGGTACAAGCTGGATCGCAGAAGCGCCTGAACCTACGACGACCACACGCTGATTATCCAGATTCACTTCGTGATTCCAGCGTGCAGAATGCATTACCTGACCTTGAAATTCATCCAATCCCGGAATTTGTGGCAGATGTTCATCTGCCAGATGCCCGGTTGCTGTAATTAAAAAATCTGCCTGATACAAACCGTTAGAGGTCTGGATTTCCCATATACGTTTTTCGGTATTCCAGCTGGCTTTTTCCAGTTGTGTATGAAAATCAATATGTGGCCGGATATTTTCCTGATCACAGCATTGGATTAAATAACGCTGAATTTCTGCCCCTTGCGGAAAGACACGTGACCAGTTAGGGTTTTTAATAAACGAGAAAGAATATAAATGCGATGGTACATCACAGGCGACACCGGGATAGGTGTTATCACGCCATGTTCCGCCTACTTCTGCTGCACGTTCAATGATTTTAAAATCGTGAATGCCCTGCTGTTTAAGACGGATCGCCATTCCTAGGCCACCAAAACCGCTGCCTACAATTAAAATCTTGCTGCGCTGTCCTTGAGCTTGCATTATTTTTCTCCTTTTTAAGGCATCATGGGCTGGATTTTTTGATTCGCCGGATACTGCTCTGGATGCTGGCTAAACTGATTAATTAGCTGCACAACTTCTGCTGGCGCTTCAATATGAATCGCATGTCCCGAAGAAATTTCGATATAACGGCTATTCTGAATCGAAGCAAAGAGTAATTTTGCTTGCGCTAAAGGCACCATACGATCTTCACGACAGGCCACGATCAAGGTCTCAGCAGAGATGTCCGGCAAAATGGCGGTGATATCAATGCGATAATTTAGTTCACGCTGTTTAGCTGCATCTTGAGAAGGTTTGACGAAACGTGCCAGATCAAGCACCTGTTTTTCAGTACGAGCTGACAGATAGTCATCGCTATATAGGCAATAATTCACGAAATGCGGCAATGCTGCAGATTGATCATTAAATAA
This sequence comes from Acinetobacter sp. UBA5984, assembly GCF_002429925.1. Taxonomy (NCBI): domain Bacteria; kingdom Pseudomonadati; phylum Pseudomonadota; class Gammaproteobacteria; order Moraxellales; family Moraxellaceae; genus Acinetobacter; species Acinetobacter sp. UBA5984. The sequence goes on along the minus strand of NZ_DJBE01000028.1, from coordinate 32,232 downwards.
CTGTTGCCAGATGGTGGTTCGTAGTTGTTGCACCGAACTGGTTTTTGCCCAACCGGCTAACAAAATCAAACGTGCCACGCGCTGTTTAAGACTTGCAGCCAGTTGTGCAGCAATCACGGCACCGAGTGAATAACCCACCACAGTAATAGCTTCATCTTCTTCAACTGCATGATGGATCAGGACTTCAACTTGGTGACTAAAATCAGTCACTGCCAGATCAGCTTTATCCGGGGTATACAAATCAATGGATAAAACCCGCTGATGAATACCGAGCATGGGGAAAATATAACTGAAATGTTTGTCGGTATTTCCACCTGTGCCATGAATCAGAATAATGGTGGGATATGAGGATTTGTGTCCGACTTCATGATAAGTGAGTTGTTGATCACCATAAGGACATTGTCGTGTAATCGTGTCTAAATCCATATAGACTCCTGATCTTGTTGTTTTATGGCCGATGTAATACTGAAAAGTACCCATCGATATTGAATATTGTGCAGGATGAAAAAATAGAAATTAAAAAAAGACCCACGATCGAGAGATTGATCGTGGGTAAAAGGATTAATCGAATTTAAACTCTTCAGGAGTCAGTAGGAACAAGCTCTCACCACCGGCCTGAATATTGGCAATGTGGGTTGAAGTTCTTGGCAGAATACGTGCAAAGAAGAATTGTGCGGTTTTGATCTTCGCTGCATAGAACGGATCAGTATTGCCTTCTTCAATCTTTTGCTGAGCCGTAATCGCCATTTTTAGCCATAAATATGAAGACACTACATAACCAGAGAAATATAAGTAATCGACTGATGCCGCACCGATTTCATTGGCAGACTGTTGCGCCTGAGACTGAATGGTTTTGGTTAATTCTAGCCATTGCTCAGTCAACTGGCTCACTTGTGCCACTTGCTGGTTAAACTGGGCATGTTGCTGATGTTCTTTTACAAAGCCCTGAATCTCATCTGTTAATGCAGTCAATAAACCTAGTTTCGAACCCAGCACTTTACGAGCCAGTAAATCAATAGACTGAATTTCAGTGGTGCCTTCATAGAGGCTAGCAATACGTGCATCACGGGCAATCTGTTCCATGCCATGTTCAGCAATATAGCCGTGTCCACCAAAAACCTGCATACCGTGTTTGGCTGCTTCTACACCCGTTTCAGTCATTAATGCTTTAGCAATTGGGGTTAATAATGCCAGACGATCTTCTGCGGCTTTTTTCTCTTCAGGATTATCTGTTGCTTCAGCAATATCTGCATACGTAGCCAGATAATAAGCCAAGGCACGTGAACCTTCTGCAAATACTTTCTGAGTCAGTAACATATTACGTACTGCTGGATGCACGATGATTGGATCCGCAGGCAGATTTGGCTCTTTAGCACCTTCAAGTGAACGCATCGCCAGACGGTCTTTGGCATAAGCCAATGCACCTTGATAAGAAGATTCAGCTGCAGCAAGACCCTGAATCGCCGTTCCAATACGCGCAGAGTTCATAAAGGTAAACATGCAGTTCAAGCCGCGGTTTTCAGGCCCGATCAGGAAGCCTTTGGCATTGTCAAAATTCAGCACACAGGTCGCATTGCCATGAATACCCATCTTGTGTTCAATCGCGCTACACACCACGCCATTGCGAGAAGCCACATTCCCAGCTTCATCCAGATTGTATTTAGGCACGATGAACAGTGAAATACCTTTGGTGCCGGCAGGCGCATCCGGTAAACGTGCTAACACAATATGCACGATATTTTCAGCCAGATCATGCTCACCTGCAGAAATAAAGATTTTCTCACCGCTGATGCTGTAGCTGCCATCTTCATTTGGCACCGCTTTGGTACGGATCAGGCCCAGATCAGAACCCGCATGTGATTCAGTCAAACACATGGTTCCGGTCCAGCGACCTGCAATTAAAGGCACCAGGAATTTATGTTTTTGTTCATCGCTACCATGATGCTCTAAGGTACGCATCGCACCATGTGACAGGCCTGGATACATACCCCAAGACCAGTTGGTCGCTGTGATAATTTCTGAAATGGCAATACGGTATAAAGTCGGGAAGCCTTGACCGCCATATTTTTCATCGCCAGTTAATGAAGTAAAGCCGAGTTCTACATATTTGTCATAAGCCGCTTTAAAACCATCCGGTGTAGTTACGACGCCATCCTGCAAACGGCAGCCCTGCTGGTCGCCTGTTGCATTAATCGGTAGAAGTTCGTTTTGGCAAAAGTCCGCAGCGACTTCCAGATATTGTTCCATAATATCCATAGAAACTTTGTCTGCAAACTTTGCATAGCCTGTGTATTTCTGTTCAACATTGAGCAGATCTTTCAGGACAAACTTCATGTCTTTTAATGGCGCAATATAATTTCTCATCGTAATTCCCTTGTATGAGTTCTAATTTGTATATTTATGACAATTAATTTCATAATACGAAATTATGTTTTAGGTCGAATATAATATAAGTTCATGGATAAAATCTAGTCATGACATAAAAAATCACATTTAAAAAATTAAAACTTTGGTATAAAAAAGCCATTCGGTAATGAATGGCTTTTGATTAAATGACCAAAATGAAACGATCTAGCGCGGGAAAAACTGAGCCAAACGTTGCTGAACAATCTGTTCTGCTTCTTGCATGATAGTGTCAATCAGCATTTGACAGGTTGGAATGTCATGGATCAATCCCATCACTTGACCTGCTGTCAGTATGCCTGCATCAACATCGCCATTTTCCAAAGCCAGCTTGCCTTTTAAGCCACTGACATAAGGGCGAATCTGTTCAAATTCCAGATTTGGATCTTCACCCATTTTAACGACGAGATCAGATACTGCATTCTTCGCAACACGCGCAGTATTCCTGAACTGACGGTAAAGCAGATGCGTTGCCCGTTCATCATTGTCGACATAAAACTGCTTGATATTTGGATGGATCGGCGCTTCTTGTGTGGCACAGAAACGTGTTCCCATATTGATGCCTTCTGCACCTAAAGCAAGTGCTGCCACCAAACCACGACCATCCGCAAAACCACCACTGGCTACAATCGGTACAGTGAGTTGATCAGCGGCTGCTGGAATCAGAATCAGTCCAGGAATATCGTCTTCACCCGGATGACCAGCACATTCAAAACCGTCAATCGAGATCACATCCGCGCCGATTCTTTGTGCTGAAAGTGCATGACGTACCGAGGTACATTTATGAATCACAATGATGCCATGCTGTTTAAAGGCTTCAATGTGTTCATGTGGTTTGTTGCCTGCCGTTTCTACAATCTTGATTCTACTTTCAATAATAGCCTGTCGATATTCGGCATACGGCGGTGGGTTTACAGCGGGCAATAAAGTCAGATTTACTGCAAAAGGCTGATCTGTCATTTCACGGCAGCGTGCAATTTCCTTGGTCAGCGCTTCAGGTGTGGGTTGTGTCAATGCCGTCAGCGTTCCCAAACCACCTGCATTGGAGACTGCACTGGCCATTTCTGCAGTACCGACCCACATCATGCCGCCCTGAATAATCGGATAGCGAATGCCTAAAAGCTCGGTAATACGCGTTTGAATTTTCATGAATGCTCTCCTTAGCGTCCGGTAAATTGTGCGGGGCGTTTTTCGATAAAGGCCTGTACACCTTCTTTATAATCCTGACTACTCAGGGCCAGATATTGCAGGTTTTGTTCCAGCTCCAGTTGCTGATCCATGCTATTTTCAGCACTGCGTTGCAGCGCCTGTTTAGTTAAAGCCAGTGCATAGGTCGGCTGTTGTGCCAGTCGCTGTGCAAGTTCTTCGATATAAGCATCAAATTCTGCATCAGGGATCATTTTCCAGATCATGCCCATTTCAGCAGCCTCTTTGGCATGCACAGGTTCACCGAGTAAGGTTAATGCCATAGCGCGTGCATAACCAATTAAACGCGGCAACATCCAGGTACCGCCGGCATCAGGAATTAAGCCGATTTTAGAAAAGGCTTGAATAAATTTGGCACTTTCCTTGGCAATGACCAGATCGCAAGCCAGTGCGATATTAGCCCCTGCACCGGCAGCCACACCATTTACCGCTGCAATCACAGGTTTAGGGCTTTTGCGAATCAGGTTGATTAAAGGATTATAGTATTTAGCCAGCGAACCCTCTGGTGGCAAAGGTACATTGCCAAGCTGTCCAGCCCGTTCTTTTAAATCCTGCCCTGCAGAAAATGCCCGACCATTACCCAGAATCACAATCACCCGAATATCCGGATTCGTATTCCAGCTTTTCAAAACCTGTTGCATTTCCTCATGCATTTGCCGGTTAAAACTGTTCAGTGAATCTGGCCGATTAAAACTTAAAGTAGCGATGCCTTGCTGAACCTGAGTCTGAATCATTTCCCACATCATCAATTTCCTTATTTTTTATCTGTATCCCTACAATTAATAGCCTTTATTGACATCCACCTGATGACACAAATCCAGGCCTTGATTTAAACGGCGGTCATTTTCCAGAATCTGCTCTACCACCACAGACATTGGGGCATGTGAGGCCACATGTGGTGTCACCACAATTTTTTCGTGCTGCCAGAATGGATGGTCAGCAGCCAAAGGTTCCTGTTCAAATACGTCGACAATTGCACCACGTAACTGGCCAGAATCCAGTGCATTGAGTAGATCCTGCTCGATTAAATGCTGGCCACGCCCGACATGAATCAAAGCTGCCTGTTCAGGCAGTTGCTGAAATAATTCAGCAGAAAGAATCCCGGTATTTTCTTCGGTAAGGGGTAGCAGGTTAATCAGAATCTGACTTTGAGCCAGGAACTCGGAAAGCTGTTCTTGACCCACATAACTTTTAACTTGATTAATATCTTTTGGGGAATTCGACCAACCAGAGACTTGATAGCCCATGTCAGCAAAGCGTTCTGCTACGTATCCGCCCATATGCCCCAGTCCCATAATCCCGATCTGGATATGATGGCTATAGCTCTGGCGATATTGCTTCCACAGCTGCTGCTTTTGCTGCTGGATCATGAGGTCAAAATAACGCTGAAAATACAGCACGCCCCAAAGCAGATAATCAAACATGCCTTTTTGATGATGTGGATCCAGTACCCGGCAAACGGCTTGATCTGGGCGTACAGCATTTAAGTTTAAATGTTCTACCCCAGCAGCAATCGAATGAATCAGGCCAAGCTTTGGTAGCTGCTGCACTTTTTCCAGATCTGGAAACCAGGCAGCAACTGTGGTTGCCCGTTCAGCTTCAGGGCTCTCCACTGTACAGAAACTACCAGCTGGCGCATATTTTTGAAAAGACTTGACCAAAATGGCCTCAATATTCGGTACAGAACTGGAAATAACAATCATGATGCATACTCCGTATATTGATGCTCAATCAGGGATAAAGCGGCCTGCCAGGCACGCTGTAATATCGGTTCAATGAGAGGACTCGCGAACTGCTTGGCTGTTTTAATTCGGACTTCTTCTGCTGGATAATGCAATTCAGCACCGCCGCTTAAGGCTTTCACCTGTGCCTGACAGGCGCGTTCCAGAAAATAAATTTCATGAAAAGCCCGTGCAATGGTCTCCCCAGCCGTTAATAGTCCGTGATTGCGTAAAATCATGGCACGATGGTCGCCCAAGTCCTGAATCAAGCGTTCTTGTTCGTCAGTTGAAAGCGCAACGCCTTCATATTCGTGATAGGCCACATGCTGATAAAATTTCATGGCGTGCTGGGAAATTGGGAGAAGCCCGTGTTTCTGTGCAGAAACAGCAATTCCATCCGCGGTATGGGTGTGAATGACACAATTCAGATGAGGATGTGCTTCATGAATCGCAGAATGAATCACGAAGCCTGCCATATTGACTGGCTTGTCTTGTTCATAGCTTTCTACCACCTGTCCTTCATGATTAATCTTCACCAGCGTTGAAGCACGCATTTTTTCAAATGCGACCCCATATTGATTAATCAGAAAGCAGTCAGGCTGATCTGGAACTCTTAAACTGATATGGGTATCAATCAGGTCAGTCATCCGATAATGCGCAATAATGCGATAAAGCGCTGCCAGTTCACAGCGTGCCTGCCATTCAGCAGCTGTAACGAGATTTTTTATTGTCATCATTCCATCCTAGAAAAATATAGCATTTCGATCACTATCTGTTATATCATAATTTTATAAAAACAGAATATTATTTCATAAAGCGAAATATTTTATTAAAGGGAAACGATATGACTACAGCTCAAATGAATGGACTTGAATATCTAACCGCAATTAAAAATGGCGAATTGCCTGGTTCAGCGATGGGACAACTGATTCCCATGAAACTCAGTGTCGTCCATGAAAACTATGTGGAATATGAAGTTTATCCAGATGAACGTCACTTCAATCTGCAAGGCGGCATTCATGGTGGATTTTGCGCCACTGTTCTGGATAGCGTAACTGGTGCAGCAGTGCATACCACAGTTGATGCTGGTGTCAGTTTTTCCACTATTGACCTGAATGTCAAAATGCTCAAAGCCATGAAAAATGGTGAAACTTATACAGCCATTGGTGAAGTGATCCGGATCGGACGCAATGTGCTGACCTCAGAAGGCCGAATTGTCGACAAAGACGGTAAAATTTATGCCTTTGGTTCAGCAACTTTATTGGTCACTGACCGCAAATAATCCTTACGCTGATTTAATTAATCCCTGCGATATGCAGGGATTTTTATTTCTATATAAATAGTCTAATAAAAAATGCCATGTATATTATCTATACATGGCATTAATACGATGACTAAAGCTGTTATGCAGCTTCAGGGTTTTCAATCACCATCGCCAGGCCTTGACCCAGACCGATACATAAACTGATCACGGCATATTTTTTACCAGTACGCTGTAATTGACGTGCGACGGTTAAGGCCAAACGCGCACCTGAACAGCCCAATGGATGGCCAATCGCAATACCACCACCGTTTGGATTCACACGCGGATCATCAAATGCAACATCCAGACCTTTCAGGCAAGATAACACCTGGCTGGCAAATGCTTCATTGATCTCGATAATGTCCATATCATCTAGCGTCAAACCTGCACGTTTAACGGCTTTTTTGATTGCTTCGATTGGACCTGCGCCCATGATGCGTGGCTCAATGCCAGCGGCTGCAGAAGACAGGATACGAGCTAAAGGTTTTAAGCCATACTGTTCCTGAACTTTTTCACTGCCGATAATCAGTGCTGCAGCGCCGTCATTGATACCTGATGCATTACCCGCAGTGACTACACCACCTTCGAAAAGCGGTTTTAACTTGGATAATGCTTCAAATGTCGAAGATGGACGTGGATGTTCATCTTCAATCACTAATTTAGGCAGTAATTTACGCCCTTGTGAAACTTCAATCGGTGTAATTTCACCTTCAAAGAAACCTGCTTCTTTTGCAGCTTGATATTTCGCTTGTGATGCAGCAGCAAAAGTATCTGCCTGTTCACGCGTAATGCCAAACTCTTCAGCGACGTTATCACCTGTTTCTGGCATGCTGTGCGCGCCAAACTGATCAGTAAATTTACGGTTTGGGAAACGTGTACCAATCGTGGTGTCATAGATTTTGGCATCACGTGAATACGCGCTTTCAGCTTTACCCATTACAAACGGTGCACGCGTCATACTTTCTACACCACCTGCAATATACAGCTCGCCTTCACCTGCGGTAATGGCACGTGCTGAATCAATCACAGCGCCCAAGCCTGAAGCACAAAGACGGTTTACAGTTTGACCTGGAACGGTCACAGGCATACCTGCAAGCAGTGCCGCAAAACGAGCCACGTTACGGCTGTCTTCACCGGCCTGGTTGGTGCTACCAAAGATTACATCTTCTACGTCAGCTGCTGGAATACCGGTTTTTTCTAGCAGATTTTTAATAACTGTTGCTGCCAGATCATCTGGACGTACAGTTGCCAGGCTTCCTGCATGGCGACCGATTGGAGAACGTAAACCATCATAAATATAGGCATTTAACATGAGTGTTATTCCTTTAACTTTTTAATTAATGTGTAGTATGAACAAGAGGTAAACCGAGATGAACGCGGCGGCGCAACCAAGGACTTGGGCGGTAACGCTGGTCACGGGTAATTGCAGTCATGCGGTCTAAAATTTTCAGAATTTTTTCCGCACCCAGTACATCGCCCCATTCAATTGGGCCGTATGGATAACCAAGGCCTAACTTCACGGCAACGTTGATATCTTCTACGGTTGCAACACCTTGCTGGGCAATATCACAGCCAAGATTCACAATCATGGCCAAAGCACGTTGTGCTACAAAACCAACGCTTTCCTGAATTGTGCTTGCAGTCACACCATCCAGATTGAAAATCGATTGCGCTGCGTTTACCAGTTCAGCTTTGGTGACAAACGTTGGCATCAAGGTACGGTGTTTATTTAGGCCATAAAGCAGATCAATGCAGACTACTTGCTGCGGAGACACCTGATAGCGGACTGCGGCTGAAGTGGCATCTTCACCATAAGTCGCAATTAGGATTAAAGCATCTGCTGAAGGTGCGTCAGTCTGCTCGATCTGGATGTTGAACTGCTGTAGATATTGCTCAAGCGCTTGACGGTCTTCGCTATATTCTGTACCCAGCCAAACCGATGGATATTGATCCAGCTTTTCAACCAAGGTTGGAGCCACATCACCTACTTTGCTCCCCGAGGTATAATCGTAAAAACCTTTACCAGTTTTACGGCCTAGCTGTTTAGCAATAAAACGCTGGCGGGTAATCACGCTTGGGCGGTAACGTGTTTCTTCATAATACTGGTGATAAATTGATTCACTTACCGGATGAGATACATCCATCCCGGTCAGATCGCCTAACTCGAATGGTCCCATCTTGAAACCGATGCCGTCACGATAGATGCGGTCAATGTCATAAAATGGAGTGACATTTTCATTCAGAATCGCATAGGCTTCACTACCAAAGGCACGACCAGCATGGTTAATGATAAATCCCGGGGTATCTTTGGCTTTTACCGGGCGATGTCCCATTTTTGTAGATAACTGAGTGAGTGCATCTACAATATCAGCACGGGTATTAAAGCCTTCAATCACCTCAACCACTTTCATCAGTGGAACCGGGTTAAAGAAGTGATAACCGGCAACGCGTTCCGGCTGGCTGCAATTGGCGGCAATCGCACTGATAGACAGTGAAGATGTATTGGATGCCAGAATCGCTTCCGGTTTTACGATACCTTCCAGTTGCTGCATCAGCTTTTGTTTGATTTCCAGATTTTCAATAATCGCTTCAACGATTAAATCGCAATCTTTCAGGTCTTCGATCTGCTGGGCAATGGATAAATGAGCAAGATCTTCAGCAGCTTTTTCATGGCTGAATTTACCTTTATCAGCCAGGGTATTTAATGTTTTAGCCAGCTTTTCTTGTGCCTGTTCAGCAGCACCCGCTTTGGCATCAAACAACACGACATCATGGCCCGACTGAATTGCGATCTGGGCAATACCCGCACCCATCGTACCTACGCCAATAATACCGATTTTCTGAATTTGAATACTCATGCTTATCGTCCCTGATAATTTGGTTTACGTTTTTCAATAAAGGCTTGCATACCTTCTTTTTGATCTTCTGAAGAAAACAGCATCTGGAAAGATTTACGTTCCAGCATTAAGCCAGCATTGAGTGGCACATCTTCAGCCAGTAAAGCCACTTCCTTGATTTGTTCAAGCGCGATTGGCGGCATTTTTGCCAGACCTTCAGCCATTTTGATTGCTGTTGCCAGGGTTTCACTGTCTTCCGTTACTTGAGACACCAGGCCAATCTGATAAGCTTCCGGCGCTGGTACCAGACAACCCGTCATGATGATACGCATCGCATGGAATTTACCCACGGCACGGAATAAACGCTGTGTACCACCCGCACCTGGCATTACCCCTACTTTGACTTCAGGCTGACCGAACTGGGCACTTTTTCCGGCAATAATAATGTCCGCATGCATCGCCAGTTCACAGCCACCGCCCAATGCATAACCGTTTACTGCTGCAATCACCGGCTTTGAACACTGCGCAATGGCTTGCCAGTAACGCTCAGTACGACGTTGCATCATCTGGATCGTTTCAGCATTGGCTAATTCTTTAAGGTCAGCGCCTGCAGCGAAATCAGTTTCACCGCCAGTGAGAATAATGGCACGGATATTTTCATCGTCATTCAATTGCAGAAAAGCCGCAGCCAGTTTCTGGCGCACTTCTGTATTCAGGGCATTTTTAGCTTCTGGACGATGGATCTTGACCATCGCCACATGTGTCGAGATTTGCTCTACTTGAACTACCTGTTCCATCAAAAAACTCCATTTATTTTGTATAGCGAAATTTTATTTTATATAAAACTACGGTTTCTAAACCCATAAATCAAGATTTTTTCTCTCAAAAACGTAAAAAAGTTATTTTTTAATAAAAATTAGAGTAAAAACTCTTGTTCAGCTGGCTATTTTATGATTAATTAATTTCGCAATACGGAATTAATTATTTAATTCGAATTTTGGTTATTCATTTATGTAAATATTAACCACAATACAAAATAAAAAAATTAATTTCCGTCATAAGGATACTACGTTGTTCAGTGATTTTTCACTCAAGGTGAAACGGAAAAATCAGATCCAGCCTGATCGTAACAGGGCGAATGCGCACAGACGCTTAGACCTTAGATGAGGAAAATGCTTTTCCGTGAGGAAGAAAATGGATTTAGCGGTAGCAGAGGAATGCTACTTTAATATATAGAGGATATAAGAATGACAAGCGATACCATCGTAGCTGAGGAAACTAAAACGGGGGTCTCCTCCGACGGCACCATTAAGCAGGCACCTAAACGCCTGTGGATGACGGCCTTTGTCTTCGCTTTTTTGATTTTACTATGTGACGGTGCAGACATTGGTATTCTGGCTTTCAGCTTGACCAGTTTGAAAGCAGAATGGGGGCTGACTTCTGTACAGGCCGGTGCCTTGGGAAGTTATTCTCTTTTGGGTATGGGGATCGGTGGCTTTATTGGCGGATGGGCCTGTGACAAGTTTGGACGTGTACGTGTCATCGTATTGGCCACTATTTCCTTCTCAATCTTGTCTGCCTATTCAGGTTTTGCCCAGTCTTATCAAGAGTTTGCGATTTTACGTACCCTTTCGTGCTTAGGTTTGGGCTGTTTATATATTGCCTGTAATACTCTGATGTCTGAGTATGTACCAACCAAATACCGTACTACGGTACTGGCAACATTGATGACCGGTTTCACTTTAGGTTCATTGGTGATTACCATGATTTCAGGCTGGATCATTCCTGAATTCGGCTGGCGTATGCTGTACTGGATCACGATTGCTCCATTAGCTTTAGGTATCCTAATGCACTTTATGGTGCCAGAGCCAGAATCATGGAAACGTGTCCGTGAAATGAAAAGAACTGGTCAGATCGTGGATAATGATGCCAAAAAAGGCAACCCATATATCACCATTCTTAAAGATAAAACCCATGGCAAGATGTTCATCCTTTGGTCTTTCAGCTCTGGTTTCCTGCTATTCGGTTATTTCGGTGTAAGCAACTGGTTACCAAGTTATCTTGAAGCTGAATTAGGCATTAAATTCAAGGAAATGGCGCTATACATGGTAGGTACTTTTATCACCATGATGTTCGCCAAAATCATTGCAGGTTATGTGGCTGACAAAATTGGTCGTCGTATCGTATTTGCTTTCGGCACCATGGGAACAGCACTGTTTATTCCTGTCGTGGTGTATATGCACAATGCCGATAATATTGGTGTACTGATGCTGATCTTCGGATTCCTGTACGGTATTCCATATGCCATTAATGCAACCTATCTAACCGAAAGTTTCCCTACTGGAGTACGTGGTACAGCAGTTGGCGGTGCATTCAATATTGGTCGTATCGGTGCAATCTTCGCTCCAATTACGATTGGTTATCTTGCGATGAATGGTTCGATCGGTACGGGTCTATTGGTGATGGGTGCAGCTTACTTCCTATGCGGTTTGATTCCTGCCCTGTTTATTAAGGACCGTTTATACGATCCACAAAAAGCTGAATAACTTTTAACTCAAGAGGGCGGTAAATTTACTGCCCTCCTTCATCTATATTTTTATGACTTTAAATATCGAATACATACCCTTTGACCTGAACAGGATGTTTCTTGGTTGAACGAGATTCGTATTCATTATTCAAAAGTCAGCATCTCTGCATTTAGCAATGAGAGCAACGACAAGGAAAGATTTTCCTTCTTAGATATCAGAAAATTTCTTTAGGGATTAAGAAATGAAAAAATTAGTTTTAGCAACATTATGTGGTATTGCTTCAGCACAGGCATTTTCAGCAGAAGCGTCAGAAGACCGGATGCAGTTTTTAGAATCACAGTTAAAGCAAATCCAGGCCGAACTGGAACAGCAGAAAGCCGCGCAACTTGCGTTAAAGAACCAGCAAGAAGAAGCCAAAGCACAAGACTCTAAAACGCTGAGTTCGATGGTGGATAATGTCGATGTTTATGGATTGATTCGCTTTGATGGCGCAGTTGATTTCAAAAGTACCCCTGAAGCTCGTGGCCGTACTATTAACCAGATTAATAAAGTGCCTTTTACTGAACCTGACTCTACCCGTTCAGATTTTACTGCTGCTGCCAGCCGAATTGGTTTCCTGGCTAAAGACTTGGGTGGAAATCCAAATGTTTCTGCACGTTTAGAAGCTGACTTCTGGACCAATAATGGTAAAGGCGATGGTGGACTACGTATCCGTCATGCACATTTAAAATACTATAACTGGACTTTTGGTCAGGCCTGGTCATTAATGTCGACACCAGAAATTAGTACTGAAGCTGTCGATTACAGCTTATTACTGGGTGGGTCGGTCCTACGTACGCCTCAAGTCAGCTATGCTTTCAAACTTGATCCGGAAAATACTTGGAATGTTGGTCTGGAGTATATGGCTGGTGGCGATCGCTCTTCTGCCTTGCCTGCTTTAACCACTAAATATATTCATCAATCAGGTCCGCTGCATTTATTAGCTCAAGGCTTTGTCAATCAAAAGCAGGCGCAAACTGATACAGGTGATATTGAAAAAGTTGGTTGGGGTGTAGGTCTTGGTGGACGTTATCATCTCAATGATCAAAACTCGATCCAGGGTAACTATTTCCATATGGTCGGTGACCAGCGTATTGCAGCTTTCTTGACTCAAGGTTCAACAACCGATGGTGCTGCTTGGGGTGGAGATTATTCAGTCGATCCAATCAATAACGAACTTTTACTCAATGAGTTTAATAGTTTAAATATCGGCTTTACGCATAAATTTACGCCAAAACTACGTAGTAGCATTAATGCCAGTGTGGTAGATTTTGATGATTCCAGCGACTATGCACGCGCGAATCCTGAAACCAATAAACGTTTAACTGACTATATGGCTAACGTGATTTATTCTCCAGTTCCAAAGGTTAATCTGGGCGCAGAATATCACCACGGCAAACGTGAAACTTTTGATAATCGAGAAGCGGATGTTTCTCGTGTGAATTTATCAGCGACTTATAGTTTCTAAAGCCTTAGGAGACAAGGATGTCAGCCCAAGGGCAAATTTCACGAAAATTTATGTTTATGATGGCCATGACCTGCGCACTCTGCGCGGGTTGTAACTATTTTAACCAGCCATTAATTTATTCTATCGCAGAAGATCTGCATATCAGTGTGGCTGAGTCTGGTTGGACTGTCGTTTTAACCCAGATTGGTTATGCCACTGGGTTATTCTTGTTTGTGCCTTTAGGCGATTTGTTTGAAAAACGCCTCTATATTTGCAGCCTCATGCTATGTACCGGACTGGCGCTAATCGGACTTTCTGCCAGTACCAACCTGCATATGCTGTATGGTTTTACCCTGCTCGCTTCTTTTTGTTCGATTACCACCCAGATTCTGATTCCTTTTGCGGCTAACCTGTCTCAAAGAGAAAAAAGTGCTGAAGTGGTTGGTCTGCTGATGAGTGGCGTACTGGTCGGTATTCTGTTTGCCCGGACTGTATCAGGACTAATTTCTACCCTATGGTCCTGGCATGCAGTCTACCTTTTGAGTGGCTGTTCTATTCTCTTGCTCAGTATCGCTATGTGGTATCAGTTACCTAAAGCGAAGAGCCAATTACAAATGAGTATCTTACAGATTTATCGCTCACTATTTACCTTTGCCAAAACCGAACCCATGCTGATCCGACGTAGCATCATTGGTGGTTTGGGCTTTGGTATGCTGAGTATTATTTTTACCACCATGACTTTTGTACTGGCGGAAGCACCCTATCATTTTAATGATTTCCAGATTGGGTTAATGGGTATTGTTGGTGTGGTTGGCATCTGGTCATCACAATGGACCGGTAAAATGATTGGTCGACATCGGGAAAAATGGATTGCACAACTTGCTACCACGGGTTTAATTCTGGCCTGGATTCCATTATTTTTTGCGCAAAGCTATTTATGGGTGTATATCATTGGATTAATTCCCGCTTATTTTGGGATTTCTTCACTGCATGTGTTAAATCAGAATCTGGTATATCGAATCTCGGTACAAGCCCGTTCCCGTATTAATGCAATCTATATGACCTGTTATTTTTCAGGTGCCGGGATCGGTGCATTTCTATCGCTAAACCTATGGAAAATGTATGGTTGGTCAGCCTGTGTTGCATTGGGCTTTGGCTTTGCCCTGCTCATCTTTAGTATTAACCGCTATGACTTAAGCCGCAAACGCAATCTGGTCAATATCCACTCCCAATCATAAATAATCTAAAATTTAATACTGTGAACTCATAGAATATTAGTTTGAGTTTACAAAGGCTGCTTTCATAAATCATTTTTTTATCATTAAAAAGAAATTCCCTCATCCTAACCTTCTCCCAGAGGGAGAAGGAACTTTCAAAATTCATTAAATATGAAGATTACGATCATTTTTTGGTTTATGAAAGATATTTAAAGTATTTGACATATTAGCCCTGTGTTTCTATTTAGAATTATATGCTGGAAAATAAAGGACAGGATTATCCAGCATAAGAAGAACTATCTTCTACCAGAATCCTTTTCGATTATTTTATTTAATCTTTTGATATTTAAAAATTTAACCTGATTTAAAATCTTAATATTTAGGGTGTGTTGACACTTTTAGCTTAAAAAATATCTAATAAAAATCGCAGCCTAAGCTGCGATTTCTAATCATGTTTAAATGATTGATAGAATTATTATACGGATGCTTTTAACTGTGCAGCTGCACGGCCATCAAATAACTTGCAACCTGTCTGTTGCTGAAGTTCTTCGATACTCAAGCCATCCACCATTTCTAGCACCCAAGCCTGATTATCTTTGAGTTCAATAATGCACAAATCGGTATAAATGCGGTCAACGCAGTTTTTACCAGTAATTGGATAAGTCAGCTCTTCCACAATTCGTGGTTCGCCATTTTTTGTGACATGTTCCATGCAAACATAGACACAGCGAGCACCAACCGCCAGATCCATGGCACCACCCACTGCTGGAACCGCATCCAGTGCACCGGTATGCCAGTTAGCGAGATCACCATTCACGGCGACCTGAAAGGCGCCCATAATGCAGAAATCTAAATGGCCGCCACGCATAATATCGAAGGAATCTGCAGAGTTCATAAAACTACCGCCATCGAGCATGCTGACCAGTTCTTTACCAGCATTAATCAGATCATCATCAGCCTGTTCAGGATCAGTTAAAGCGGTAAAACCCAGAACACCATTTTCAGAATGCAGGACAATATCCTGTTCAGGTTTTAAATAACCAGCAACGCGTGTTGGTAAGCCAATGCCTAAATTCACATAAGAACCGGTCGGAATATCCTGTGCAACTTTTTCTACAATCTGTTCGCGTGTACGTTTTTGAATTGTCATTATTTGATATCTCCTACCTTCACCACATGCTGCACGAAAATACCCGGCGTCACGATAATCTCTGGATCAAGCTCGCCTAACTCTACAATTTCATGCACTTGGGCAATCGTGGTTTTGGCCGCTTTTGCCATTAACGGGCCAAAGTTTCGCGCTGCTTTACGGTAGGTCAAGTTGCCCCATTGATCAGCCTGATTGCCATAAACCAAGGCATAGTCCGCATGAATTGGATATTCCAGCACATAGTCCTTGCCATTGATATGGCGGGTTTCTTTGCCTTCAGCAATCTTGGTACCGTAACCTGTAGGCGTAAAAATAGCGCCCAGACCTGCACCCGCTGCCTGGATACGGCAAGCCAAGTTGCCTTGTGGTACCAACTCTAGTTCAACCTTTCCAGCTTTATACAGCTCTTCAAACACCTTGGAGTTATTGGCACGAGGAAATGAACAGATCATTTTTGTCACCAGTCCTGACAATAACAGGTTGGTTAGGCCACGGTCACCAGAAGCAGCATTATTGTTGATGATGGTCAAATCTTTAGGACCAATATCAATCAAAGCTTCAATCAGTTCGATTGGCTGTCCTGCCAAACCGAAGCCACTAGTCATAATATGCGCACCATCTGGAATCTGCTTGAGTATAGTTTCGATATCCTGTGTGATTTTATTCATTTAATTGCTTCCTAGCATCTTCCTGTCTTTATAAATATTTGATTAATCAATTAGTCAGCTTTTTGTGGGTCAAACAAACGGTTTTTAATGAAAATCGCTGGGATCAAACCACAAATAAAATAAGCCACACTCATGATAAGTAGACCTGTACCAATTGAGCCACCTTGTGCAAAATAACCGATGGTTAAGGGTGCCAATACTGCGCCTAGACGGCCAATGTTATAAGCGCCACCTGTAGCTGTACCACGGACTTTGGTAGAGAAACTTTCAGTCATATAAGTCGCGTTAATGCCATATGGAATACCGTAAAGGAATCCGAAAAACAGCATCAGCCATAAGATATTGTCCGGTGTGTTGCCAAAGACAATAATTGGAATAAAGATTGCAGTGCCCATGGTACCGAAAGCAAATACTGCACGACGGCCAATTTTATCCGCAATAATGCCTGCGATCACTTTGGTACACATCATGATCAGGAAGGTCCCAATCATATAGGTGGTCATTTCTTTAAATTTAATACCGAGATCTGATTCCAGATAAGCCGGTAACCAGTTACTTACACCGTAATAACCAAACTGTAAAAATGCGGTACTGAACGACCAGAGGATGAACATGCGACGGCTTAAAGCATCGGCAAAGATCATTTTAAACGTATTCTTCGGTTTTTCCTGAACTACGCCGCTGGCTTTGGCTGCCAATCTTTCTTGACGGGCTTTTAACCAGGCTTGTGGCTCTGGTACCAGGAAGAACATGCCAATGGCAAGAACAATCGGAACAATGGCGATATAGTAAAGGTAACGCCAGCCTAATTCTGGAAGTAACCATCCTGCAAGTACAGTGGCAACGACTGAACCAAGTGTCCAACCTGTCATTAAAGCAGCAAGTACTGTAGAACGATATTTTGTTGGCACATACTCTGCCATTAGAGTATTACAGGCAATATAGAGGGCTCCTAAGCCAATTGCTGAAAAGAATCGCAACCATTTGAATTCTTCATAGCTTTGAGTAAAGCCCAGCCAGAAGGTTAATGAAGAGAATAAAGCGATCGCAACAACAATCACCCGAACTCGCCCGAAGCGGTCACAAGCCCAGCCACCAAAAAAGCCACCAATGGCCATACCAGCAAGTGTCCAGCTACCAAGTGCACCTGCCTGAATACTACTTAAAGAAAATTCTTGTTTGAGGCTGGTTAGACTGTAGGCTAATAGTGCAAGATCTGCACCATCTACCAATAACGCTAAAAATGAAAAGATAAAAGCCAGAATCCAGACCTTTTTCTTAGGCATATTTTCTTCTGGTAGAAGGTTTTGTTGTGAATTAAGCGTATTCATAATGTCCTTTACACTTTGCTGGCACTCCTGTGCCTTTTAGCAGTTTATGTTTCACCTAATTAATTAAATGAAACATAGAATGTTTGATTGATCTCTAATTCTGAAACTGACTAGATTTTAAAAAACCATCCCAGAACTGGATTGTCTGACTTCAATTGAAGTCAGACAAAACAAACTAGCCAGCATTGCTGGCTAGAAGTTGATCTTCATTTAGTTGGAGAATGCAGCAATACCCGTTTGCGCACGACCTAGAATTAGGGCATGTACATCATGGGTACCTTCATAAGTATTGACCACTTCCAGGTTTACCAGATGACGAGCTACACCGAATTCATCAGAGATCCCGTTACCGCCCATCATGTCACGCGCTAAGCGGGCAATGTCTAAAGCTTTACCACAGTTATTACGTTTGATCAGTGAAGTACCTTCAACGGAAGCGATACCTTCATCTTTCATACGGCCAAAACGTAATGCCACTTGTAGACCCAGCGCAATTTCAGTTTGCATGTCTGCCAATTTTTTCTGGATCAGCTGATTCGCAGCCAATGGACGGCCAAACTGTTTACGGTCCATGGTGTATTGATGCGCTGTATGCCAACAGAATTCAGCTGCACCCATCGCACCCCAGGCAATACCATAACGCGCACTGTTCAGACAGGTAAACGGACCTTTTAGACCACGAATTTCCGGAAATGCGTTTTCTTCTGGAACAAAAACATTGTCCATCACGATTTCACCAGTAATCGATGCACGCAGGCCAACTTTACCGTGAATCGCTGGTGCAGAAAGCCCTTCCCAGCCTTTTTCCAGAATAAAGCCACGAATGTCACCGACATTGCCTTCAGGAGATACTTCTTTTGCCCAAACTACAAAAACATCTGCAATCGGACTGTTGGTAATCCACATTTTGGCGCCCGTCAGACGGTAACCACCTTCGACTTTCTTGGCACGAGTAATCATGCTACCCGGATCAGAACCATGATCAGGCTCAGTCAGACCGAAACAGCCGATATATTCACCGGTCGCCAGTTTTGGCAAATATTTCTGTTTCTGTTCTTCAGAACCAAATTCATTGATGGGTACCATCACCAGCGAGCTTTGTACGCTGGCCATTGAACGGTAACCTGAATCTACACGTTCCACTTCACGGGCAATCAGACCATAGCTGACATAATTTAAGCCGGCACCGCCGTATTGTTCTGGGATGGTTGGGCCCAGCAGACCCAGCTCACCCATTTCACGGAAAATCGTTGGATCGGTTTTTTCATGACGGAACTGTTCTAGTACACGTGGCATCAGCTTGTCCTGACAGTACGCATGCGCGCTGTCACGGATCATACGTTCTTCTTCAGTCAGTTGCTGTTCCAGTAAAAATGGATCTTGCCAGTCAAATCTAATTCTTGTGCTCATTTTAATATTTCCAATATTCTAAAATCTGCTGCTTACGCGGTCGCTTGTTTAATCATTTCACGTGCGATGATGATTTGCTGGATTTGAGTTGTACCTTCATACAGACGGAACAAACGCACATCACGGTAGAAACGTTCAATTGAATATTCACTGATATAGCCCGCGCCACCATGAATTTGCAGACAGCGATCCGCTACACGGCCACACATTTCAGTCGCAAACATTTTCGCGCATGAAGATTCAGTAGTCACATTCTTGCCTTCGTCACGCAGGCGGGCAGCATCTAGAACCATACATTTCGCTGCATAAATTTCAGCTTTAGAGTCTGCCAGCATGCCTTGGATGAGCTGGAAATTCGCAATCGGTTGACCGAACTGCTTACGTTCCACTGCATAATTTAAAGCATCTTCCAGCATACGCTCTGCCATACCTACGCTATAGCCAGCAATATGCAGACGGCCTTTATCCAGAACACGCATTGCAGTTTTAAAGCCAATGCCTTCAACACCACCGATCAACTGATCTTTATGAACTTTACAGTTGTCAAAAATCACGTCACAAGTGTATGAACCATGTTGGCCCATTTTTTTATCAATTTTGCCCAGACTTAGGCCCGGTGTATTCGCTTCTACCAGGAATGCAGAAATGCCGCTTGCACCTTTGATATCAGGATTGGTACGCGCCATCACCGTAAATGTCGTTGCACGCGGCGCATTGGTAATAAAACGTTTGGTACCGTTTAAAATATAGTAATCGCCATCTTTAACCGCGCTGGTTTTTAAAGATGCTGCATCTGAACCTGAATCCGGCTCAGTTAAACAGAATGAACCAATGATTTCACCAGTCGCATAACGTGGCAGGTATTTCTGTTTTTGCTCTTCAGTACCGTCAATCACGATCCCGCTTGAACCGATCCCGTTATTGGTTCCAATCAAAGAACGGAATGCAGCTGATGTACGGCCTAATTCCATTGCGACCAGAATTTCCTCTTCCATGGTGATACCTAAACCGCCGTATTCCTCTGGAATGGTTAGGCCAAACAGACCTAATTCTTTCATCTGCTCGACAATACGCTCAGGAATCGCGTTGCTTTCTTCAACTTCATGTTCTAAAGGAACTAGTTCATTTTTGACAAAGTTACGAATAGTCGAAAGAAGTTGCTCAAGCATTTCCGGATCGCGAATCATAGGGATCTCCATGTTATTTAGTTCATCTGGGTAAATTCCTTTACCCTTTAATTTTAGTTTCGTAATACGAAATAAATAATCATAAAAATTCATTTTGAGCAAGAAAAATTATTAAAAATTTTATTTTTTAAGCAAAAAAGCAAATTTTTCTAGCTTTAATTAAAAATTTTAGTTAGAATTTTATTTCGCAATGCGAAATTTTTAGATTGTTGGTAGATTTAGAAAAGAGTTAGATGATTTGAATCAGGTCATAATTGATTCTATAAAAGTGCAGCGAGATAAGAATGTTTCAATTAAATCGTGCTGATGATTCTCGTTTTGATTGGCTCCATTTTCCTGAAATTTTATCTGGTGAACTTTAAATTTCTAAAGATACTTAAAAATCATTACAGGTCTCAAAAACCTATAGATTCTGCATGGTTTTTAGCTGAATAGCGCTAATTAACTTAAATACAGATAAAGTGAGCACTTTTTTATTTATTTTTATCACTAATAGAAGTGTTTTATTTTGTATCGTGAAATTTAATTGCTATCATATTTATTAATTTACCTTTAATTGCTCTGACCATGACAAAAAATAAAACTGGCGAAATACCTAATTTTGATGAGATCCGTTTAGATCCGATTTCACATATTCATAGAGAAAATAACCCACAATTTATCGCGTCTATTGCACGTGGTTTAGAAATTCTCAGATGTTTTTCCGCAACGAATCAATTACTGGGCAACCAGGAAATTGCACAGCTAACTAATCTGCCAAAACCGACTGTTGCCCGGATCACCAGCACGTTGGTTTCTTTAGGTTATCTAAAACAGTTACCGAATACGACCAAATACCTGTTGGACGTTGGTGTATTGGCTCTGGGTTATGCAGCGCTAAGCAATATTTCGGCACGTACACAGGCATATCCATTTATGGAAGAAATGTCACGTTATGCGCAAGCGCCTGTCGCCATGGCAACCCGTGATCGTCTGAGCATGATTTATTTGGAAGTCGTTCACACAGAGTCTACTTTGACCATGCGTCGTCCAGTTGGCTCTACCCTGCCTATTCATAGTAGTGCGATGGGCCGTGCCTGCCTAGCTGCGATGGAAGTTAAAGAACGTGAGTATCTATTTGATGCCATCAAGAAAAGAAATGAAGATCAGTGGCCAACCATTAAGCGTAATTTAGAACGTGCTATTCGTGATTATCAGGATTATGGCTATTGCTTATCTCTCGGTGATTGGGCCAAAGATGTGAACTCTGTTGCAGTGCCATTGATTCATCCTAAACATGGTATTTTGACTTTTAACTGCGGCGCACCAACCTATCTGCTCAATCAGGAAAAACTGGAAAATGAAATCGGTCCTCGTCTGATTCATATGGTCAATAACATTTCTCTGACTTTAAATAATATCTAAGCTGTTATTTAAGATTTAAATGGGCGGCAATGATCGCCCTTTATTTTTCTTTTTTAAAACACTCGCAAAATGTTAGAGCAATATAAAAAAATAGCCCATTCTAAGATGGGCTATTTTTTAAAGATTTAAAGACCAGTAAAGTCAGCTAATCATCTTCACTTATTACGCTGCTACAAACTTGGCGCGCGCTGCATGGAGTTTCTTGTAGCTATCAATTAAACGCAGATGACGATCCAGACCTTCAAGCTGCATATTGGTTTCAGCTAAACCGTAGAAACGTACTGTACCTTCTACTGAACCGAGGACTGCATCCATACGGGCATCGCCAAACATACGGCGGAAGTTGTGTTCATAGTCTTCCAGTTCCATTTCATCATCCAGAATGACTTCAAGCACTACATTCATGCATTGATAGAACAGGCCACGTTCAACGGTATTGGTATTGTATTGCAAGAACTGTTCGACCAGATCTTTAGCTTCTTCAAATTGTTGTAGAGCCAGATAGATCAGGAGTTTTAGTTCCAGAATGGTCAGCTGACCCCATTCGGTATTTTCGTCAAATTCAATGCCGATCAAGGTACGGATCTCGGTGTAATCATCTTCATCTGCTTCTTCCAGACGTTCAACCAGAGCTTCTAGCTGTTCATCATCCAAACGATGCAGGTTCAGAATATCTTCACGATATAACAGCGCCTTGTTGGTATTGTCCCAAACCAAATCTTCCATCAGATAAATTTCAGAATAACCCGGCACCAGAATACGACAAGCGGTTGCACCTAAATGCTGATAGACCGCCATATAAACTTCATGGCCCATCTCTTCCAGAATGGTAAACAATTCTTGTGCCTCATCGGCATTTGAGTTTTGGCCATTATTGGTGAAATCCCACTCAACAAAATCATAGTCAGATTTTGCGCTGAAGAAACGCCAAGATACGACACCACTTGAATCAATAAAGTGCTCAACAAAGTTATTCGGTTCAGTGACTGCATTTGAACTGAAGGTTGGTTTTGGCAGATCATTCAGGCCTTCAAAACTACGACCTTGTAACAGTTCAGTCAGACTGCGCTCTAAAGCCACTTCAAAGTTTGGATGTGCACCGAATGAGGCAAAGACACCACCCGTACGCGGGTTCATCAAGGTCACGCACATCACCGGGAACTGACCGCCCAAAGAAGCATCTTTGACCAGTACTGGGAAGCCTTGCTCTTCTAAGCCTTTAATACCTTCAATAATTTTCGGATATTTTGCCAGTACGTGTTCAGGTACATCCGGCAGTGCCAGCTCACCTTCCAGAATTTCACGTTTAACCGCACGTTCGAAAATCTCAGACAGACATTGTACTTGAGCTTCAGCTAAGGTATTGCCCGCGCTCATACCATTACTGAGATACAGGTTTTCAATCAGATTCGATGGGAAATATACAGTTTCACTATCAGACTGACGTACAAATGGCAATGAACAGATACCACGTGCTTTATTGCCCGAGTTAGTATCATAAAGATGAGTACCTAGTAACTCATCTTCAGGATCATAAATTTCACGGGTATGTTCATCTAAAACTTCTGCTGGCAACTCACCATTTGGACCCGGCTGGAACCATTTTTCATCCGGATAATGCACAAATTCTGCATTGGCAATATCTTCACCCCAAAACTGGTCATTATAGAAGAAATTACAGTTCAGACGCTCGATAAATTCACCCAGTGCAGATGCCAGCGCACTTTCCTTGGTTGAACCTTTACCATTGGTAAAGCACATCGGTGACTGGGCATCACGAATATGCAATGACCAGACATTCGGTACAATGTTACGCCAAGACGCAATTTCAATTTTCATGCCGAGGCCTGCCAGAATCGCAGACATATTGGCAATAGTTTCTTCAAGTGGTAAGTCTTTACCCGGAATACAGGTTAGGCTGTCTGAAGCCAGATTTGGCATCAACAAAGCCTGCGCATCGGCATCAATGCTCTCAACTTCTTCAATAACAAATTCAGGACCAGTCTGAATCACTTTTTTGACGGTACAACGGTCGATCGAACGCAAAATCCCCTGACGGTCTTTTTCAGAGATATCAGCCGGTAGCTCGACCTGAATTTTAAAAATCTGTTTGTAGCGGTTTTCAGGATCGACGATATTGTTTTGAGACAGACGGATATTGTCGGTTGGAATGTCACGCGCTGCACAATAAACTTTAACAAAATAAGCTGCACACAACGCAGAAGATGCCAGAAAATAATCAAATGGACCTGGCGCAGAACCATCACCTTTATAGCGGATCGGCTGATCGGCGATTACCGTGAAGTCATCGAACTTGGCTTCCTGACGAAGATTATCGAGATAATTGACCTTAATTTCCATGTGGATACCTAAATATTCTTATGTGCCACCACGGACAGATAAGATGCTAAATCTGAATATACAAGCCGAATCACGGAGGAGAATTTGACTCAAAAATAATAATAACCCGGGTTAAACCTTCAACCAGTTAGTTTCAGGATAAGCTCGAGTAAGAATGGGTGCTATTATAGAATCATTTTATGAAATTGATAATGTTTGCTCGAATTTCCTGTGGATTTATCAAAATATGTGTTAATTAAATATTCAGAAAATCTGGCTTTAAGCCGAGAACAGACTGTTTTTATTAATACTTGCTGTTCCCGGCCGGATTTTATGGACTGGGAAATGCGTTTTTTAAATCAGATCAAGATCCAAATTAAAAATCATAACCAATACCAAACACAGCGAGATCGCGCTGCTTATCACCAAAACGGTCATAACCACCAAAGATATAATCACCAGATAAGGTCAACTTCGGCGCAACTTCATAACTCAATCCGGCAGTTGCATAACGGAAAGCATGCTGTTTGGTAGTGTTGCCTAGCTCATTACCTTCATATTTGCCTTCATCATTAAAATAACCACCCGCTGCACCGACATGCGCACCCAGCTTATCATTAAGCTGATGGGTTAAATCCAGGGTATAAAAAGTATCGCCCTGATTGGCATAGGCCACATCATATAAATAGGTCGATACACCCGCTGTAACGCTGGTCTTGTCGTTTAGTGCACGACTTACATTCAAACCTAATTCATTTGAAGTGGTATGGCTGCCACCCGGATAATAATAGGTCGCATCCCAAAAATTCCAGTCGTAGTTTTCACTGCTATAGGTATATCCCACGATAAAATCATGTTCGAATTTATCACGACGATGTGATTTCTTGCCTTCCAGTTCCGGATAGGAATACCCTAAGGTTGAGCCCCAGTAACCGACATAAAAATTACCATAAGCCAGATTCAGTGCTGCCTGTAAGGCAACGTCATCATTTTCTGGTGCATTGGTCAGACCACGGGAGATGTATTTAGAAACTACACTGATGTTTCCACTGGTTTCAATTTTTTTTGCTTCTGCATCGTCTGCAAAACAATAAACACTAGAAACAGCAGCACAGCCGAAAAGGACTGTTTGTTTGAACATTCTCATAAAATATAAATTATATTAAGCAAAGAATGGATAACACTGAAACCGATTACAGCCTTATCCAGCTTTGGGTAAAAATAAATTCCGCTATATTCCTCTTTGCAGCAAGCAACAGGAATATAGCCATGACTTAAGCGCGTGGGGCCCGGTAGAAAGGCGCTGTAGAAGCAGGTAATGCCTGCTTGCCACGGATATGATCTGCAAGCTTTTCAGCCATCATGATCGTGGTTGCATTGAGGTTGCCTGTAATAATGAGCGGCATAATTGAAGCATCGATGACACGCAGGCCTTGCATCTCATGCACACGCCCATAACCATCGACAACGGCCATATCATCCTCACCCATTTTACAGCTACAGGACGGATGATACGCTGTTTCTGCATGATTACGAACAAATTCATCAATTTCTGCATCAGTTTGCAGATTTTTGCCCGGACTGATTTCTTCACCACGATATGGATCCAGGGCGGGCTGATGCATAATTTCACGGGTAATGCGGATGGCATCCCGGAATTCACGCCAGTCCTGTTCGGTACTCATATAGTTGAACAGAATACTTGGATGCTCGAACGGATCTTTGGATTTCAGACGGACTCGACCACGAGATGGTGAACGCATAGAACCGACATGGGCCTGGAAGCCGTGCTCATGGATAGCATTAGTTCCATTGTAATTGATCGCCACTGGCAGGAAGTGATACTGGATGTTTGGCCATTCGAACTCATCCGAAGAACGAATAAAGCCACCGGCTTCAAACTGGTTGCTGGCACCAATTCCTTTACCTAAGAATAGCCATTCTGCGCCAATCATGGGCTGGTTATACCATTTTAATGCTGGGTATAAGCTGACCGGTTTTTTGCACTTATATTGTAAGTACATTTCCAGATGGTCTTGCAGGTTTTCACCCACACCCGGCAGGTCCTGAACCACCGGAATATCCAGACTTTTTAACAATTCAGCCGGACCTACACCAGAGCGTTGCAGGATTTGTGGAGATGCAATTGCACCTGCACATAGTAGAACTTCACGATCCGCAAAGACCTGAATCGGCTGTAAGGTATTTTGACCTTCAAAATATTCTACGCCAATCGCCTTATTGCGATTAAACAGAATTCGGTTGGTCATGGCATGGGTAATAATGGTGAGATTATCCCGGCCTTTGGCCATATCCAGATAACCACGTGCCGTACTGGAGCGACGACCTTGGGGTGTCACAGTACGATCCATTGGCCCGAAGCCTTCCTGTTGGTAGCCATTCAAGTCATCGGTACGTGGATAACCGGCTTGAACCCCAGCTTCGACCATAGCATGAAACAGCTCATTATTATCATTTTTAGGCGTTGCGACTGAAACCGGGCCTGAATCGCCATGATAGTCATTGCCGCCAATATCGCGGGTTTCAGCTTTTTTGTAATAGGGTAGACACTGCGCATAGTTCCAGTGTTCCAGACCTTTAAGGCTGGCCCACTGTTCCAGATCCATAGCATTACCACGGATATAGCACATGCCATTAATCAGTGAAGATCCGCCCAGACCTTTACCACGGCCGCATTCCATACGGCGATTGTTCATGTGGGGTTCTGGATCGGTCAGATAGGCCCAGTTATAACGGCGTCCTTGTAAAGGATAAGCTAAAGCAGCCGGCATCTGGGTTCTAAAATCCAAACGATAGTCCGGGCCACCTGCCTCAAGTAATAGCACCTTAGTATCTGGATCTTCAGTTAAACGCGCTGCCAGAACATTACCCGCAGAGCCCGCACCGATAATAATATAGTCGTAATTCATCAAATCCCCCTTATGCGCTAAATACAGATTGGAAAGGACTGAGTTCGACCTGAACCGATTTGGTCTGGGTGTAATGCTGCAAGGTCACAAGCCCATTTTCACGTCCAACACCGGAATGTTTATAACCACCGACTGGCATTTCTGCAGGCGATTCCCCCCAGGTATTGATCCAGCAGATACCCGCTTCTACCTGATGAATAATTCGGTGTGCACGGGCTAAGTCTGGTGTGACGACACCTGCAGCCAGACCATAATCGGTATCATTGGCACGACGAATCGCTTCTTGCTCAGTGTCATAACTAAGAATACTCATGACTGGACCGAAGATTTCTTCACGTACAATGGTCATGTCATCACGACAGTCGGTAAATACGGTTGGCAGGACATAAGCCCCTTGGACAAACTGTTCATCCTCAGCACGACCGCCACCACATAATAGGCGTGCCCCTTCTATCTTGCCTTTTTCAATATAGCCCAGCACTTTTTCCATATGCTCAAAGCTGGACACCGGACCGAAATTGGTTTCAGGATCGAGAGGGTCACCCATACGAATATGTTCAACACGCTGTAAAATCTTTTCTTCAAATGCTGCTTTCAATGCCAAAGGCACAAATACACGAGTACCGTTGGTACACACCTGACCGGAGCTATAGAAGTTGGCCATCATGGCAATATCAGCCGCCAGATCCAGATCGGCATCTTCACAGATAATCAGCGGAGACTTACCGCCCAGCTCCATGGTAACTTCTTTCAGGCTAGAATTTGCAGCTTGCGCCATGACTTTTTTACCGGTAGAAACGCCACCGGTAAAAGACACTTTGGCAATATCGGGATGCGAAGTTAGATAACCACCAATTTCACCACTACCGGTAACCACATTAAAGACACCATGCGGCACACCGGCTTCGGTATAAATTTCTGCCAGTTTCAGCGCAGTTAAAGGTGTAACTTCACTGGCTTTGAAAATCATGGCATTGCCTGCAGCGAGTGCCGGTGCAGATTTCCACAATGCGATCTGAATCGGATAATTCCATGCGCCAATTCCAGCGACAACACCCAAAGGTTCACGGCGAGTATAGACAAAGGAACTGCTTCTCAGCGGGATTTGCTGGCCTTCAAGAACCGGTAGAATTCCCGCATAATATTCGAGTACATCTGCACCTGTCGTAATATCAACAGTCGATGTTTCACTAAAGGCTTTACCGCTGTCCAAGCTTTCTAATTTTGCCAGTTCATCGTTACGCTCGCGTAAAATGGCGACTGCCTTGTTCAAGATGCGCGAGCGTTGAATCGCGGTCATTTCTGCCCAGACTTTTTGCCCTTGTTGTGCAGATTCAACCGCACGATCGATATCATTTTTTGAACAGACCTGCACTTCAGCCAGGACTTCACCGGTGGCAGGATTAATAGTTTGAAACGTGCTATTGGACGTTGCATCGACATATTGTCCATGAATATAAGGACGTTGCAGTTTGAATGTTGTCAATGGAATTCCCTCGCAAATTGGTTATTTGAGTTGTTGCCGGATATATTCACTACACAGTTCAATCGGCAGTTCTGGATCAATTTCGCCACTTACTAAAGCACCTCTTAGCCAGAATCCATCAATGAGTGCAGCCAGACCTTGTGCTGCCTTCTCAGCTTGATCCTTACTCAGCTTTTTCATGAATTCATATTTAAGATTGGAATGTAAGCGGTAATGGTTTATTTGCTGTAAACGATGTAAATCGGGCTGATGCAGACTGCTGGCCCAAAAAGCCAACCACACCTTCATGACCGCTTTATCCGTTTGTGGAGCAGTAAAATTGCCACGCACAATTGCCAGTAAGCGTTGTTCAGGGGCGTCATTCACCTGTGACTTGATTTCAGCAACAGATTTACCTAATTGCTGCAATAAGTAACGCATTGTGGCTTCAATTAACCCATTTTTACCTTGAAAATAATGACTTATGATGCCTGTTGAGACACCTGCCCTCTGAGCAATCTGACTAATTGAAGCTTCTGCAAAACCTAGCTCATTCACTGCAGCTAAGGTGGCATCGATCAGTTGCTGACGACGGATCGGTTGCATACCAACTTTTGGCATAGGACTAACCTGAATAACGGATGTAGCAATACAAAATCACTCTGCTAAAGCAAATAGCGGAATGATGTAACAATTCCTAAACGCTTTTTTAATTGAACGTTCAATTAATAAAAATTATAGTGCCAGCTCACCCTTGATGTACAGCGCAGTTTGTTTTGGATTTGCAAAAGTTTGTAATTCACGAAAACAAGGAAGCTTTAGGGCCAGCTTTTGCTTTTAAATCACACTGCACTGTAGATCATTCGGCAACAAAACGATGGTCAGAGATTTATGCAAAAGAAAAACGAAGAGGTGCAAGATAGTCTGAATAAGGTAGTCTTTTATTGTTCGGCGACGCTTATTCTGCTGTTTTCTATCATCACGATTTTATTTAATGAACAAGCCAATCTAGTCATTATTAATATTTTAAACTGGGTCAGTAGTACCTTTAGCTGGTATTACCTGCTGGCGGCAACGCTGTATCTGGTTTTTATTGTCTTTATCGCCTGCTCACGTTATGGCGAAATCAAGCTTGGTCCCAAACATTCTAAACCCGAATTCAGCCTGCTGAGCTGGTCGGCCATGTTGTTCTCAGCCGGGATCGGGATTGACTTGATGTTCTTCTCGGTCGCTGAACCCTTGTCTCATTATATGAGTCCTCCAGTCGGTGAAGCTGAAACCTTTGAAGCCGCGCGTCAGTCTATGGTCTGGACCCTGTTTCACTATGGTCTGACCGGCTGGAGCATGTACGCGCTGATTGGGGTTGCGTTGGGATATTTCAGTTATCGCTATAATTTACCACTGACAATTCGATCTGCGCTTTATCCTATTTTTGGAAAAAGAATTAATGGCCCGATTGGCCATACGGTAGATACCGCTGCAGTACTCGGTACGATTTTTGGTATTGCCACCACCTGCGGTATTGGTGTCGTTCAATTAAATTATGGTTTGCATGTCCTGTTCGGCTTGCCAGAAAATATCTGGATTCAAACTGCATTAATCGGTGTTGCCGTCATTATTACCATTATTTCCGTCACTGCGGGGGTCAATAAAGGTATCCGGGTCCTGTCCGAAATTAATATCTATGTATCAATCGGATTGCTGCTCTTTATTCTCTTTATGGGAAATACCGAGTTTTTATTAGCAGCTCTAATTCAGAATTTTGGTGATTATCTCAGCCAGTTCCCGAAACTCTCTTTAAGCAGTTTTCCTTTTGAGCAGCCTAAAGAATGGATGAATAGCTGGACCCTGTTCTTCTGGGCATGGTGGATTGCCTGGTCGCCATTTGTAGGTCTGTTCTTGGCCCGTATTTCTCGTGGTCGTACCATTCGTGAATTTGTCACCGGGACTTTGGTTATTCCTCTGTTATTTACCCTGACCTGGTTGTCTATTTTCGGTAACAGTGCTTTATACAGCGTGATTTTTGATGGTAATACTCAGCTTGCGACAACTGTTTTAGAAAATCCGGCACATGGTTTTTATGACCTGCTGGCACAGTATCCAGGTTTCACATTTATCGCAGGTGTAGCCACCATTACAGGGTTGCTGTTCTATGTGACTTCAGCGGATTCAGGGGCATTAGTATTGGGGAACTTCACCACTAAATTCACTAATATTGAGCATGATTCACCGCGCTGGCTCAGTGTGTTCTGGGCGATTGCGATCGGTCTTTTGACGCTAGCTATGCTAATGGCTAACGGTGTTACTGCATTGCAAAACACTACCATTATTATGGGACTGCCTTTTAGTTTCGTGATCTTCTTTGTGATGGCCGGTTTGTATAAATCCTTGCGTCTGGAGGATTTTCGTCAGGCCAGTACCAGCCTGAATGCGGCACCTGTGGTCGGTAATGTGGATATCTTGAACTGGAAGAAGCGTCTGAGCCGGGTCATGCTGCATCCAAGCCTGTCCCAGACCCGGACCATGCTGGACAATGTCTGCAAGCCGGCCATCGAGGCCGTTGCAACCGAGTTAATTGATAAAGGTATTCAAGTCAATATTCAGGAAAAATCACTTGAGGAAGAACCTGAACTGTATCATCTGGATCTGACTATTCAACTCGATGAAGAAGAAAACTTTGTTTATGAAATATGGCCGGTACGCTATGACACGCCAAATTTCAGTTCACGTGGTAAACGAACCAAACGCTATTACTATCGTCTGGAAAGTTATCTGTTTGAAGGCTCTCAGGGTAACGATCTGGTCGGTTACAGTAAGGAACAGGTGATCAATGACATCCTGGATAAATATGAACGCCATATGATGTATTTGCACATTAACCGGATCAGCCCAGGTAAACGTCCACTTTTCCCGGATCGTGAAATCTAGGATCTCTCAACTACGGAAGGACGCAATGATGTCAGAAAGTTTGAATGCCTTTGCCCTGTTTTTTTCGTTACTCAATCCATTTTTGATGAGTATCTATATGCTCGGAATTATTCGTAATTCCGAAGCAAAGGTCTTCAATATGGCATTGATTCAGGGCAGCCTGATCAGCTTTATTGTTTTCATCATTTTTGCGAAAACTGGTGAAGCCTTCTTTAATGAAGTCTTGCATGTGCGGTTTGAGTCCTTCCAGATTTTTGGCGGTATTATTTTTCTAGTAATTGGCTATCGTTATGTCTTTGAAGGTGCTGATACGATTGGCGTGATGCGTGGAGCGCCCAGTCATCTGGCGGGCACGATTGCCATGCCGTTTATGATCGGTCCGGGCACCATTTCGGCTTCTGTGATCACAGGTATACAGCTCAGTTTAATGCAAACCATTCTGGTGATTTTCTTTACCCTGTTTCTAACCTGTAGCTTGCTGATCCTGATGAAATATCTGCATGATCATTTGCAGCATAAATACTCCAACTACATTGATTTATATGTCGATATTGTAGGTCGTGTTGCTGCGCTTCTGATTGGTACGATTGCCATCGATATGATTGTGACAGGTGTCAGTGGAATTCTGGAAGGCTAGTTTTATATAAGCTGACAATAAAAAAAGCGGGCAAAAATGCCCGCTTTTTTATGCAGTGATTATGTCCCGTCCTGAAATAAG
>NZ_DJBE01000010.1:0-4143 GCF_002429925.1 Acinetobacter sp. UBA5984 | reverse complement strand
CAGCTAAGAGCGAGGAGCGGACATTTACATCTTTGTTCGAGTGTCACAAATTTAGTGCACCACTACAGTAACAATTGATACCTATCCTTTAAATCTGGTCGGCCTATTCATAAACAATCAATTTTTGAAATCAAGGTTAGGACAGCTCTTCCCGTTTAACCAATGGAACGCTGTAATCAGGTCGAATACTCTTTGAACCCGGCATAGCTCGTATCTCTTGCGGAAAATGCCAGATATTAAAATCCTTATTCGGGAATGTATCGTAATGGAATAGATCCCACCCAAGCAAAGCAGCCATACGTTCAAAAGCAAGCTCCTTAGCTACTGATAGTTCCAGCCGAGGATTAAGGTACTTTAAGTAGCCAGAGTTCACAGCTCCGGTCAGAATGTCGACAACCTGTAATCCAAGATGATGCTTAGAGTCGTGCATCGTCACAGACTTAACCAGCTTCTTCATCCCTGCCCTAGCCAGCATATTGTTAGCAACAATACCTGTCACTTCATCGTTCTTTTTGTACTTATCAATCTTCTGGTCGATGATCACCTCAACGTTACTCTTAATTTGTTTAGCAACGTTCTTAACGAGCATTGTATATGTCTGGTAAAAAGCCAACTCCCTGTCCGTCTGCCAGTTGTTGTAAATATTCTTAACTACAACAATCGAGTGGAAGCAGCACGAGTTCTTGAGCACCATAGCCAGCAACTCAATGCAGATGTTTGCCTGCCCTGCACTGTTCTTGATCTTGGACCACTTTAACTCACCGACAATCCCGTACTTATCTTTTAATTTCTGGACGCGCTCATTGAAGATGTGCAACGTGTCTTTACGCACACAAAGCAAACCAATACCATAACAGCGGTCACTCCCTGTCGTACCACTCTCATCACCAAAAGCCACGTATTCCATACAAATACCCACATAAAATTTAATGGGTATTTTATGCTCAACCCAAGCGACAGGCAATGTTTGTAGGTCTACTTAAGAGCTTTTGGGTGATTAGTATATCCATACGCTCGCAAAATCTACTCACTGCACTTGACGGGCAGAACTAAGGTCTTCTATGAGCGAGAAGCGGACGTACGACATTTTTCTAGCCATCCAAACATCACCTTTAGTCAATCAACAGCGAGCGGATCATGCAAAAACCAGTCACTGCGGCTCAGAACATTCCCTAAGGCTCAGTATAAGAAATTATGCACAGTAAAGTCTTAAACTCCGCCTTCATAAAAGAATCATTTTATCGAGTGACGGCATAAGTCATCATAAATTAAATCCATAAAATTCAATAATATAACAAATAATCAAAAAAAACCTTCCCACTTAGTACAATTTGTACTAATATTGTTTGTATCGGATTCGGAGATGCTCAATGAAAATATCGTGTCATTTATCAAAAAGAATGTCCCAACGAAACATATCTCTAGAAATTCTACAAATGGCGCTTTCACTTGGTTGTGATAGCGATAACGGAGAAAGGCTGATACTCGACGAAAAAACGATTTCCATGGCTTTAAAAGCAACAGAGGAAATAAAGAAAAAACTTATTAAGATAAAAGAAAAAAAAGGCATTAGCTTAGTTATTGATAGAAATTCACTCATTACATCATTTTTTCATTACGGTAAATAAAATGTTAAGAATAAATACTGATAAACTATTAAACCAGACAAGCGAAAAGAAGATTTTCATCAAGCAGAATAACTACAAAATAAATTTAAAAGTGCATAAAGCAGATCTCGAATTAATTGATGCGATTGCCAGCAAGTTCAATACATCAAGAAGTAATATCATTACTGACATGTTAAAAGAACTAGCACTAGAAAAAGCACATGAAAATTCAGCTGAGTTTGACAGCAAGGTATTAATAGCTAGAGTAGCTGATTATCTGTCTCCACAAGAGATAGTCGAGGGCCGTAACGATCTCGAAGAAAGCTGGTTATATGAAATAGTTAGAGATGAAATTAAACAAGAAATAAACTATAGATATAATTACTATAAATTATCAGAGCAAGATGTAAGCGACCCAAGAATTAGTGATGAGGTTGAGACTCTAAGACACAGCGATGAGCATAATACTCTTCTTGAAAAAATTAAAGAAAGGATTTAATTAAATGTTAGATAATAATAAAGCAAGCAATTCTAATGATTGCTATGAAATTATCTCAGTTAGAGTTCCAGCAAAAATATCAGCAATGTTAGAGGCTTTAAGTAAGATAAATCTTGAAGCAAAATCATCAATGCTTACGCGTGACATATCTAAATTTCTCTATGAAATCATTTCAACAGAGAAAGACATTGAAATTATTGCCTTGGCAGAAAAGGTCATTAATGACACACCGAAAGAAAGGCATGAAAACTCATTCATAGAATTACTATGCAAAAATGACATGATATATTCAACAGGAAATGAAAAGTGAAAATTGCATACATTACAAAAAGTTCATTAAAAAAAATCATCTACCAGTCATCCAGTGCAGCTGTTTACTCAATTGACGCGCTAATAAATACTCTTGGTGAAAATATTAACGTTGCTAACATAGATAACATAAGAGAATTATTTAGCGACCCTGAAATACGCTTTTTATTCTATACAGCAAAATTCTCTGAGTTTATTGAAAAAAACAAACTGCAACCATCAACAAACTACCGGCAATTTAACGATACATACCTATTCAATGCAAACTCGAAACCAAAATTTCATACAAATAGAAATTGTGAGTATTTAAAAAGCAATTTTAAGAACTTTTTGATACCACCTGAAATTAAAGATAGAGGAGAGAGCGAAGTTATAAAAGCACAAAAATTTGCATTCGAAAATAGACATTTAGCACAAAGCGATGAACAAAGATTTATCACCAAACTATCGGCTCAATTCATGTTAATAAATCCGCCATCAAAAATCGATTTTGATAATAGTGGCATCCAGGAATTTTCTGCATTATCTCTGGATGAGATGGTTATTTCCATATCAAAAAAAATATCGTCATGCATTGATTTTTTAAATAAAAATAAGGAATCTATTAAAAATGGAATGTATAAAGCAAAATCCAAATGCAAAAGCGATGACCCACCAGAACTTATTGAGTGGTTAACAATAATAAAACCAGCTCTTATAGAGTCAATTTTTGAATATAACTGTAAAAAAAACAATCTTTCTGAGAAATCCTTTGAGGTTGCTTTTTTAGAAAAATTTGGCTTTGAAGAGTGTAAATCATGCTCGCAGTAAGTTACAGCTCATATAGATTACAAAAATCATGAAAAGAATATCAGTAAAAAACTGCCAGTAAGGCTTGGATAAATTCTTACAGGTGTCAAAAGCTATACTATACAGTTCGTGACGGATGTTTTAACGGATAGAGGGGCAATGAAAGAGATACTTTCCTGTTTCTCTCGCCCCCAAATTAAATCCCTGATTTACAATGCGCTTCGCCGTAAATTTTTGAACACTGGATTATAATCCATTCCGTCCTCCCTATATTTAGTTAGCCAAATTTATGGAGCTACTGGAACGGAAAATCCGGCTTAACTTAACGTGAGAAGCATATGGCTAGGCGATTTAAACACTTGATTCCAGTTCATTTATCGATCATCGAAAAAATTGACGATAGTGAAACGATAATAGACATTTCCTATGTGATGCTTTGCGGAGAGCAGAACAATGTCCGCTTCTGGCACAAAGCGGCCCCTCATAATTATTCTCAGGCTACCCCCGCATATCAAACCCAACCTTTTGAAAATCCCGATACATTTTTGAATTGCTAAACCTCGGGAATTTCGCTTTTTCGGCTTCCAATTTTACCGACACACAGTAGCCTTCGTTGCCGCCCTGATTGCCCGCGTCTGCGCACCCCATTCATCCTGATCGCCCCGGCGGCCAGAACTGCAAACATGAACATCATCCCAGGCATTTCACGTGCTCCGACTCCCTGCCCGCTTATCCTCATGTACCCATTAAAATCCCTGACGCGTTTTTTCCCGCATCCTGGATTATCAGACAACGGCAGTTAATTTTTCCCTACCTGGCACACAAAAAAGAGTCCGCATCTCCGCGAACCCTTTCCCCATAACCCCGTTAACCAGAGCGCCTACAACTCCCCAAACACCAGCACCCCATCCCGATCTACCAGACTTTCATAAACCCTCT
>NZ_DJBE01000013.1:0-46066 GCF_002429925.1 Acinetobacter sp. UBA5984 | reverse complement strand
TTGGCAGAGACAGTAGCGCAAGAGACCAATGAACAACAACTCGATACTAGCATCAACACCGCACCCTTCGAATATCCAAAGAAAACCCGGTTGATTACAGCCAGTAATGCAGTGTCAACTTTGGGGATGTTTGCACTATGTATTTTTGTTGCGAATGAAATGACAGAGATTAGTCAGGGAAGATGGTTTGAACTGCCGACCTTTGTCTGGGCCTTAGGGACAGGAGTGATTGTACGTAACTTCCTGGAGCATGTGCTAAAAGTCGATATTTTCGACCGTGCTATTGATGTATTCGGAAATGCGTCATTGTCTCTGTATTTATCAATGGCTTTACTGTCGCTGCAACTCTGGTTGCTGGCCGATTTGGCAGGCCCGCTCATTACCATTTTGTTTGCGCAGACAGCGGTACTGATTTTATTTACCGCAATTGTGACCTTTAGAATCATGGGAAAAAATTACGATGCAGCCGTATTGGTGGCGGGGCATTGTGGTTTTGGTATGGGAGCAACTCCAACTGCGATTGCAAATATTCAGGCGGTCACCAATAGCTATGGTCCATCACATAAAGCATTTTTGATCGTACCGCTATGTGGTGCATTTTTTATTGATATTGTGAATGCTGTGGTGATTCAGAGCATCATTGCATTTTTCGGTTAAATTTTAATACGACTTCAAAATCATATAGACATTAAAAAGCCCCATGGTTAGGGGCTAGTCGTATGCACATCTGAGGCACATACTGTAAGAGGCTCATCTCATACTGAGCGTATTAAAGCACATTAACCTATCAATAGCCATTTAAATCATCTTTAGGCAGATAACTGCTGCTCAATGACTGGCCATAAGTTTTGATGTGACTTCTTGAACATCAGCATGTGGCCAATCCCTTTATGACCATATTCTTGGGGTTTTAGCTCAATCATTTCTGTGGCTGCTTTTGGATATAAGCGCAGCAAGTCTTTGACATTCGCTTGAGTGGCGATTTCATCATCCGAAGCCCAGATTGATGTGATCGGGCAGGTGATCTGGGCATGATAGTCATGTGCTGGTGCGATCTTTTTACCAATCGCATTAATTATATAACCTGGTTTACTACAAAATTCTGCCCATTCACGCGCCACATCTTTTGGCAGGTTTTCACCCATACCAATCGCTTGAGTTGGACCATAGCCTTTGGTGATACGTGCCAATGGGAAAATGATATTGAACATCACTGGTGCTAGTAATTTGGTACGACCCTTTAAACCTTTAACATGACCCGTCGATCCAGCAATTGCCACGACTTTTTCCACTTTGGCATAGTTTGGGACAATACCCAGCAGCTGTCCACCAGCACTATGCCCAAGTAAGATGACCTTTTCTGTCTGAGTCTTAGCTAATAGCGCATCAATTGCAGCCGGAATGTCCAGTTGTCCCCATTGCACAATACTGGCTTTAGAATGCTTAACCGGACCTTTTAAGGATTCGCCAATACCCCGAAAATCAAATACCAGCACTGCATAACTCTGAGCTTGCAGCCAACAGCTAAAACTATGATAAAACTGTTTGGTAATGCCAGTCGCAGGGCAGATTAATATAGGAGATTTCTTGCATTCAGCATCAGTAGCTGGATAAAAACGTGCACTTAATTGATAGCCATCCTGGCACTTTAGAGTCAATGTTTCGAATTCAGACATGGGCTACACTATATTTTTGAATCAGAATGAATACTTAAATTTACCTGACTTCTTCAAAGAAACTTATTAAAACAATGACTAAAAAGTCATTACGATGATAAAAACGGAATGAAAATATGCAGGGAATCGAACTTGATCTGGCAGTAAAGATCGCGATTATTTTTAGTGGAATATTCTTATGGATGGGGATGTTAACCGGGGTATGGAAATATTGGCAAATCCGTCAGTCTGTCAATTCACGGGCGCATTATTATGTGGATATTGCTCATCGCAGCAGTCTGCTTTATGCCCCTGCGACATTGATTCTGGCAGTATTGGCTTATTATTCAGCATTATCTTCGCAGATTAATTTGATCTGTATATTGATCAATGTTCTCTTTTTCAGTTTCTCGATTAGTGCGTATATCTTGCATGGGTTTTTGAAAGATACGACGAATCAGTTTAAGCGACCGCATCAACTGGGTAAATTTCAGTTGCCGGGCGTGCTTATGACTTTGGCAATGGTCAGTTTGATTATTGCAGAATTGGGAGGGACGGGCGTGCTTCTTTATGGGGCGGCGATCGGATTATTCTAATTTTTAATGGTTGATTTTATTTTTCGAGCTTTAAGCTTAATTTATTTCTTTTCTGCCAGATGGATGACTGGCCAGATCATCCACTGGGGTATAAATTTATTAATAAATTATCGGTATTTCTGGTCAATCACAGCCCATAAGAAAAAGGCTGCCGAAACAATCAAGGCATAACCTACGTACTCAAATTTTAAATTGCCTTGAATTAAACAATGCACAATCAAGGTCAGCATAAGCGCAACCGTGGTGCTTAGGAAAGTCACCAGATTGGTATTTGCCTTAAGAGCGTCAATGAAGACTTGCTTTTTGAAATGTACTGATAACATCTCCATCCCTCCTGTTTATTTGTATAATTGAAGAGTAAATCTTATTGATTTAGTCTGAATTGAATATACAGTTGTACTTCTTAATTTCAACCTTTGCAACTATTTAAGTGAACTTTAACAGTTAAAAAGGCCTCCTTTAGTCGTATTACCGCACTAATCAATGATTGCATCTGAATCATCATCTTAAACATTTCAGCGAGTGCAGTCCGACTGAAGTTTCAAGCAATCATTCATTGCTACCATTGGGAAAAGCAAATTCTACGCCAAAGATTTGTAGAGATAATCCAGAGAATGTAAGTCTATGTAGAATGATGAAGGTGAGTTGGTTTAATCAGGAAACAATATGTTTAAAAAACAGTAAAATACAGAGTAGGGTTGATCTTCTGCTAAAGAATGAAAATAGAAGTAAGAAAGAAGCTAATTAAAATAATTGATTAAAAGTGTATAACGCTTTCTAAAATACAATTTGGTTATGATGAGAAGGTGAGGGTGTAAACAATAAATGCCGGTTTGGGTAAAACCTGACAGATATTGATCACGCTAAAACCGGATTTTGGGTAAAAATACGATTTTTATGACCTCTTAGAAAGATTAATTCCTGATACGGTCAATCACAGCGGCAATGACAAGAACAATAAGAGATGGAATCAACCATGCCATATTTTGTTCAGAAAGCGGTAAGTTCTGTAGTAATTCAGGTAATTCAAGGCCAGCAACTTTAAGGCCATCGAAAATACCGAAAATAAATGCAACCAGTGTGGCCGGTGCAACAACTTGAGCAGGCTTTTTAAAGAAATGACCGCAGAAGCTTAGCAGGATCACTGCAATCGCAGGCGGATAAATCGCGCTCAATACAGGCACAGACACGGCAATCAGTTTGGTCAAACCAAGATTTGAAATCACTAGCGAGAAGCCGACCAGTACAAAGACAAAGGCTTTATAAGGCAGTTTGGTAATAGACGAGAAATATTCAGCACATGCGCAGGTCAAACCAATCGCAGTCACCATGCAGGCAACAAAGATCATGGTGGCAAGGAAATAAGCACCCATATCACCAAAAGCATGTTGTACATAGGCATGCAGAATAATCGCACCATTGGCAGCATTAGGGGCAACATCGTGACTACCTAGGCCTAGTTTAAACAGGCTGAGATACACCAGCGTCAAACCGATACCAGAAATAATCGCTGCATTGACTGCATATTTGGTAATCAGCTTGCGATCCGTTACGCCACGAGAAGTAATCGCACGCACGATCACAATACCAAAGACCAATGCGCCTAAGGTATCCATGGTCAGATAACCATTAACGATGCCTTCAGTTACCGGACTTGTAACATAGTTACCCACTGCAGCAGGTGGTTTGCCGGCAGGAATCAACACTGCAGCACCGCCTAA
Organism: Acinetobacter sp. UBA5984; assembly: GCF_002429925.1. Classification (NCBI taxonomy): domain Bacteria; kingdom Pseudomonadati; phylum Pseudomonadota; class Gammaproteobacteria; order Moraxellales; family Moraxellaceae; genus Acinetobacter; species Acinetobacter sp. UBA5984. Next base: position 42,094 of record NZ_DJBE01000013.1, on the reverse strand, counting down.
AATGATCAATGCGATAATTTTTACTGGGGACAGGAAGTATCCAACCGTATCCAGAATCTTATTTGGATAAAGGGAAACCAGAGTCACTACAGCGAAATAGATCACACTATAGATCAGCAGATTGCTAGGTGCATTGCCAAAGTATGAAGAAAAGCCGATTTCATAAGAAACGGTTGCAGTACGTGGTGTCGCAAATAAAGGTCCAACCGTCAGATAACAGACCACAGTCAGTAAAAGACTGGCTGCTTTACCTAAAGGAGAACTTAAGATCTGGATTGAACCTTCAACACGTGACAATGCCACGATGGTGATGACAGGTAGGCCAACTGCCGTAATCAGGAAACCTAGGGCAGCTAACCATACATGCTCACCGGCTTGTTGAGCCACAATCGGTGGAAAGATAATGTTGCCCGCACCAATGAACAGTGCAAAGGTCATAAAACCTAAGGCCACAATATCTCTTGTACGGAGACTTGTCATAGAAGGAGAACAAATAAATAAAAGAAAGCGATTTTAGTGTATATATGATGATTTTTGGAGTTTAATTTAATGCCGAAAGCCTTGATTTTACTGATCTTGACGATCGGATAAAGTGAACTTTAAAAGCTTGGTAGAAATATATCTTTGATATTCAGTTGAAAAAAATATAATTTATTTTTAAATAAATAAATCATTTAGACTTCATTTCATTATATTCGGCTTATTGTTTGTATAAATAAGCAGCATTGAGATTCTCTATAGCAAGTTTTAAGAATTGTCATGCAGACCGAACAAATGCGCATCTTGGCTGAAAAAGGACTATAATTTCCCGATTCACCTTGAGGATAGATCCATGCGAGCTCCAGCGATTACTCTGAAAACCGAACAAGATATCGAAAAATTACGTATATCTGGGCGTTTGGCTGCACAGGTCTTGGAAATGATCGGAGAGCATGTCAAGCCGGGTGTCACGACTGAATATCTGGATGACATCTGTCATGATTTTATCGTCAATACGCTAAAAGTGACGCCTGCCAATATTGGCTATTATGGTTATACCAAAACCACCTGTATTTCACCGAATGAAGTAGTTTGTCATGGTATTCCATCTCCGAATACTGTCTTGCAAGACGGCGATATTATTAATATTGACGTTGCAATTATTAAAGACGGTTATTTTGGCGATACCAGCCGGATGTATTATGTTGGTACACCATCTCCTGAAGCCAAACGCCTGGTCGAAACCACTTATGAAGCTATGGTTGCCGGGATTCATGCCGTTAAACCGGGCGCAACCCTAGGCGATATTGGTTATGCAATCCAGTCTGTTGCACAGCGTGAAGGCTACACCATTGTGCGTGAATATTGTGGTCATGGGATTGGTAAAATTTATCACGAACAGCCAAACATTCTGCATTACGGGCAACCAGGTCAGGGCATCAAACTGGTACCCGGTATGGTCTTTACTATTGAACCTATGGTCAATATGGGCAAAGCACGTGTTAAAGAGTTAAAGGACGGCTGGACAGTCGTGACTGCGGATAAATCCTGGTCAGCTCAATGGGAGCACATGGTAGTCGTGACCGACACAGGTTTTGAGCTGTTATCGCCGTGGCCAGAAGGTACAGGCGAGTATCCAGAAATTTAAATTATTTTTCACGTTATGCATTGAAATACAGTAGCTTACATAAATTACAGCTTGCTTGCTATTGGTGACGAAAGCCTACAAAACACTACATGAAGAAGTGGTTTAACCAGCCAAATTCTCTTAATCTATTTATACCTAGTTCATGATTGTTCTATTAGATGTCTGATTACTGTGTATTAGATTTGGCTTAGCGGTAGTAGTTTCCTTTCGTTCACTTCATGCTGTAGTGAATTGTTTTTATTAGCTCATTTTTCCCCAAGAATGAGCTATTTTTTTTGCCTGAAATATTTCTATTTATACAAGATGCAGGTGCTCAACCAGATAATCAATAAATACCCGCACAGCCGGTAACAGGCCACGACGGGAAGGATAAACCAGATGAAAAATGCCATGTGCGGTTTTCCAGTCTGAAAGTACCCGAACCAGTTCGCCACGTTCTACATATTGCTGCACGACATTATCGGGCAATAAGGTAATGCCGCAGCTTGAAGCCGCCAGTTGTGCCAGCATATTCAGGTCTGATCCCATTACGGTCGGGTTGATCCGGATTTTTTTCTGTTGCTGCTGCTCATTCTGCAATATCAGGAACTGTTCAGTATGTTCCTCAGCCATGCTTAAAATTTTATGTTCAGAGAGCTGTTCAGGCGTTTTCAGATCGCCAAATTCATTCAGATAGCCCTGACTGGCAAACAGATGCTGTTCGATTTTTTCAAACTGACGAATTACCAGATTCGGATCATCATCCAGGCTGGTCCGTACCCGTAGGGCCAGATCAAAGCCTTCGTTAATGATGTCCACGCGTCGATTGGTGATCATCATCTGGACTTTAATTTTAGGATATTTTTTCAGGAAATCCGGCAGGATTTTTGCCATTTCATTCTGGGCAATGGAGACGGGCAGGCTGACTTTAATAGTGCCACGCGGTTCAGTACTGAGATGATCTACCAGGTCGTGTGCAGCCTGTGCTGCACTGAGCATCACTTGTGCATGGCGATAGATATTCATGCCAATATCAGTGACTGCAAAATGACGGGAACTACGCTGAATCAGACGGACGCCAAGACGTTCTTCCAGATTATAAACGCGGCGGCTGAGCTTGGATTTGGGAATATCGGTAGCACGTTCGGCTGCACTAAAGCCACCATGTTCGACGACCTGCGCAAAACAGTAAAAATCATCCAGATCAGTCAGCATCGTTTAATTCCATTCCTGCAACAATAGGCTGATTAAAAAATGATTGTTGCATACTGTCAACTATAGAATACGAATTTTGAATGATGACTAGATCTCGGACTCAAGTAATTTAAGTAAGGTTTTCATGCCTTCTGTGGCCGTCTGGGAAATCTTGTGAAACTGAACGGGTAAATGCTGTTGATCTGCTTTGGGATCAATATAATAAGCTGTGCAGTGAGCTGGAATCTCATGGATTAAACCAGCAACAGGATATACTTGCAGGCTAGTTCCAATAACCACAAAAATATCAGCATCCCGTACACAATCTTGTGCTTCTTCATAAGCTGGTACAGCTTCGCCAAACCAGACCACATGTGGACGTAGTGGATAGCCTTCCTTACAGAAGTGTTTAGTCAAATCTAAATCAGTGCCTTCGATTGGATAAAACTCGGTGGTGTACTGGCAATTCGGGCCTGAGGTTTTGGCTAGGCGGATATTGCCATGCAGGTGAATAACCTTAGAACTTCCGGCGCGTTCATGCAGATCATCAATATTTTGGGTAATCACATGGACATCAAAATCATCTTCAAGTTCAGCAATGAGTTGATGAGCTGCATTTGGCTGTGCTTCCAGAATATTTTTACGTCGGGCATTATAAAAGCGTTGCACCAGTTCCGTATTTTTAGCCCAAGCTTCCGGTGTGGCAACTTCTTCTATACGATAGTGTTCCCAAAGCCCATCACTGTCACGAAAGGTGTTAATCCCACTTTCAGCACTCATGCCAGCACCTGAAAACACCACCAGTTTTTTCATGATTTCTTCTCCTTAATCTTTAAGCCGCTGAAGAGCTGGACTGTAAATTTTCTTTCAGAAAGATGCCGAGCTCCTTGGCAAATTTGAGTGGTTCGGTCAGTAAAGGAGTATGACCAGATTTGTTGAAAAGCACATGTTTAGCCTGAGGCAGGCTTTGGGCAATCAGGCGCTGGCCTTCCACAGGATAAAGTTTGGACTGTACACCGCTAAAGAAAGTTACCGGACAAGTAAGCTTCGCCAGAGCTTCACGATAATCTTCATGATGATATAAATAATTATTGATGTACCACGTCATATAATCTACCCGACTGGAAGGCAGGAGCAGGCTTTGCAGACGAGATCTGTTCAGGATGAACTTAAACACTTTTAAACTGGCTGGACTATCATTTTGTAGCTGGATGAAGCGCAGCCATAATGCTGTAATTTGCTGACGTACTGCAGTATCCAGATTCCGAATGAGTTCAATCTGCTGATGTTCTGCAAGTAATGTTGAAAGCTGCTGCAAAATTTCAATAAATTCCTGATGGCGTGAACCAAAAAGTCCAAATGCCCAAGCATCATCAACCGGAATCTTAGGTGTTTGGTCAATATGCAAATAAGCTGCTATATGTTTGGCAAAATCCCTATAGCACAAGCCATGCATGGTGGTTGTCGCACCCATAGAGTAAGCGATCACAATGAATTGATCTAAATTAAGCTGCTGGATCACTGATTGAACATCAAGCCAGTGACTGGAAATCACATCCAGGTCTTGCGGAATTTTGCAGTGACTAGATGCCCCAAACCCACGCCATTCGGGAATAATAAAGCGGAAATTTTTCTGATGTGGATAGAGAAAAGCTGCCCATTGCCAGCTCAACATGCCCAGACCTGATAGGACCAGGACCGGTTGACCCTGACCGTATTCACGTACAAATAACTGTTCGCCATCTGGCATGCTATAGAAGGGCATGCATATCTCCGTATTTATAATTTTTCTACATCGAATTGTTTAAGTTTAGGAATAACCTGTTCCAGCCAGGCAATCCAGCCCAGTTCCTGGTCAATACCCAGTTGCAGAATCATTTTATGAATATACAGGGTTCGGTCATTTTCGTCAGCTTGAGCAAAGTCTTTGGCGAAAATCTGCTGATAGGTTTTAAGCTTCTCTTTATGTATTTCTAGATGGCGTTCCAGTTCAGGTAAGGTGCTGTTGCCGCCCAGCTGGGCTTCTGCACGCAGACGAACCATCAGTTCTTCCCGAAGCTGTGCTGGGGAACTGTGCTCCAGCATCCAGTTAGCCAGTTCTTCCCGGCCGAGTCGCTCTACCTGATAGGTTTTTTTACGGCTATGAGAATCTTCCTCTTCTATCGTCGAAATCCAGCCTTTTTGCAGCATGGCATTCAGTTCACGATAGATCTGCTGATGGGTGGCATTCCAGAAGAAGCCCATGGAGCGGTCAAAACGGCGTGCCAGTTCAATGCCAGTGCTCGGTTTCTCAATCAGGCTGGTGAGTAAAACATGTGATAAAGACATAAACGTCTCAAAAAAATGACTCGGGATTATTATGCAACATGTTGCATAAAAATCAATTCTGCACTATAAATTAGTGCAACAAGTTGCATAAGACTGCTGCTTGATGGGAGTAAATCAGTCAGCCTGAATAAAAATAGCCAGCACATCTGCACGCTAAGGAGTTGAAATGTCTAAATATCCGAATTTACTTGCCCCACTGGATCTGGGTTTTACCACGCTTAAAAACCGTGTCTTGATGGGCTCCATGCATGTGGGCTTAGAAGAAGCACCGGGCGGTTATAATCGGATGGCTGCCTTTTATGCAGAACGTGCCAAGGGTGGTGTAGCCTTAATTGTCACAGGTGGTATTTCGCCGAATGATCATGGCGTCACTTTTCAGGGTGGTTCCAAGCTCGATACGATTGAAGAAGCTGAAAAGCATAAAGTGATTACCCAAGCTGTACATGAAGCTGGCGGGAAAATTGCCATGCAGATCCTGCATACCGGCCGTTATTCTTATCAGGCGGAAAATGTTGCGCCGTCTTCAATTCAGGCACCGATTAATCCAGTCAAACCGCATGCCTTAAGCTCGGCTGAAGTGCAGCAGACCATCGATGATTTTGCCAACTGTGCCAGACTGGCTCAGTATGCAGGTTATGACGGTGTCGAAATCATGGGCTCAGAAGGTTACCTGATCAATGAGTTCATCGCAGCACGTACCAATCATCGTGATGATGAATGGGGTGGCAGCTATGAAAACCGTATCCGTTTCCCGATTGAAATTGTACGCCGTACCCGTGAAATGGTCGGTGAGAACTTTATTATTATTTATCGTCTTTCGATGCTGGATCTGGTTGAAGGCGGTTCAACTCTAGAAGAAGTAATCCAACTCGCCAAAGCCATTGAGAAAGCGGGCGCGACGATTATTAATACCGGTATTGGCTGGCATGAAGCGCGTATCCCGACCATTGCTACCAAAGTGCCACGTGCGGCCTTTACCTGGGTTACGCGTAAGCTAAAAGGTCAGGTGAATATTCCTCTTATTACCTCTAACCGTATTAATACCCCGGAAATGGCAGAATATGTCCTGGCTACAGGTGATGCCGATATGGTGTCAATGGCACGTCCAATGCTGGCAGACTCTGAGTTTGTCTTAAAAGCAGAACAGGGCCGTAGTGATGAAATCAATACCTGTATCGGTTGTAACCAAGCCTGTCTGGATCATATTTTCTCGATGAAAATTGCCACCTGTCTGGTGAATCCACGTGCTTGTTATGAAACCGAAATGATCTTTAAAGAAACCAATGTAGCGAAAAATATTGCAGTGATTGGTGCGGGGCCGGCAGGTTTAAGCTTTGCCATCTATGCAGCAGGTCGTGGCCATCATGTCACTGTATTTGAAGCTTCAGCACAGATTGGTGGGCAATTTAATATTGCGAAGACCATTCCAGGTAAGGAAGAGTTTTATGAAACCTTGCGCTATTTTAAACGTCAGATTGAATTGCAACCACGTATTCAATTGAAATTAAATTGCACCGCGACCTTTGATCAGCTGATTTCAGCCGAATTTGATGACATTGTGGTTGCCACTGGGGTGACACCGCGTCAGCTTGATATTCCTGGAATTGATCATCCTAAAGTATTGTCTTATCTGGATGTACTTAGAGAGCGTAAACCAGTCGGCCAGCGTGTAGCGATTATTGGTGCAGGTGGTATTGGCTTTGATACAGCCGAGCTGCTCAGTCATGGGACCGAAAGTGGCAGTGTCAATCCGGAAAAATTCTATGATGAATGGGGGATCGACACTAACTATGAAAATGTTGGTGGACTTAAGACAGCCAATGTAGAACAACCTGAACGTGAAATTTATTTATTGCAGCGTAAAGCAGCTTCTGTCGGTTCAAGTCTGGGTAAAACCACAGGCTGGATTCACCGTACTGGCTTAAAACATCGCAATGTCAAAATGATTGCCGGTGCAAGCTATGAAAAAATCGATGATCAGGGCTTGCACGTTATAGTGAATGATCAACCTGCAGTATTAGACGTAGATAATGTCATTATCTGTGCTGGTCAGGAATCTTATACCGCCATGTTTGATGAACTGAAAGCTGCCGGTAAAAACGTGCATCTCATTGGCGGTGCGAAAGAAGCAGGTGAGCTGGATGCGAAACGTGCGATCCGTCAGGGTGCTGAATTGGCTGCGGTGATTTAATAGCCTTCAAGTCCTCTCCCTCTGGGAGAGAGGGCTGGGATCAGGGTAATAAATTACCTCTCGCTCAGCTTTTCCTTCTAAGAAGGAACTTTTGTTTAAAGACAAAAGCTGTCCAAAAAAGAATACTCCTCCCTTTATAAAAGGTAGGTTGGGAGGGATTTAAATATAAAGAGAATCCCCCTAACCCCCTTTACTAAAGGGGGAAATTTCATTATTAAAACGAAGAAAGCGTATAGATAGAACTCTAAAAATAAAAGGAATCTAAAATGACACTTGAAATAACAAAACAGGCTATTACACGCTGGCATGAAATGTTGGAAACACGTGATATGTCCATATTGAATGAACTCCTCGCGGATAATGTCGTATTCCGCTCGCCCGTGGCTTTTCAGCCTTATCCCGGGAAACAGGTTGTATTTTTTATCCTGACCAATGTGATTCAGGTCTTTGAAAACTTTACTTATCACCGTGAATTTCTTAGTGAAGATGGTAACAATGTTGTACTTGAGTTCTCAGCCAATGTCGGCGATAAGAAAATTAAGGGAATCGACATGATTCAGTTCAATGATGAAGGTCAGATCATTGATTTTGAAGTAATGATCCGACCAAAATCTGGACTTGAAGCCTTAGCTATAGAAATGGGCCAGCGGATTCAGGCTTATCAGGCTAATACTTAATTTCCTACAATTGATTCAAGTCGGCATGAAGTTTGTACATCACTGATAGAAAACTATAGGGGAATACAGATGAAAATGTGGCTTAAAAAAATGAGTCAACTTTCAAGTGAATATCTGGACCGCTTTAGCGGAGCAGATCTTCCAACACTTTATTATAATCCGAATGGTTTATTTTCTGGTGTGATTGAACGTTTACCACTTTTAAAACAGAAATATCGTCCAACACCGTGGTTATCGAATGCGCATGCGCACATTTTATATCTGGACTTGATAAAAAAACGCACGATTAAGCTGCAATATGATGTGCTTGAGCAGCTGAATATGTCCGATGGCGGCATTACTGGCATTGCCTGGTATGGTTTAGATTTACCGCCAAGTACACCTACTATTGTGTTATTACATACCATTACCGGTTCTCCGGAATCCATGCGGGAGCTGGTACGTGACCTGCATAAATATACAGGCTGGCGTGTTGCCCTGTGTTTGCGCCGTGGTCATGCTGACCTGCCAATGCCTGTGCCAAAAATGAACCTGTTTGGCTCCACTCAGGACTTGCGTGAACAGCTGCTCTATATTCAGGACAAATTTCCTCAATCCGATCTCTATGGTGTGGGTTCTTCTGCGGGTACAGGACTGTTAGTTCGCTACTTGGGTGAGGAGGGCGAGCAAACCCCGCTCAAAGCAGCCTTTGCCTTATGCCCAGGTTATAATACCGAAACCGGTTTTGCTTATGTGCATCCGTTTTATAGCAAAGTCATGGCTAAAAAACTGATCAAACGTTTTATCCACCCTTATCAGGAAACCTGGCAGATTTATCCTTCATGGAAGCAATTGCTTGAGGTGAAAGACTTGTCTGAATTTGAACAGCACTACTATGAGCTGGCAGGCTTTTCAGACTATGAAAGCTATACCAAGGCCACCAACCCGATTTATGTCTTTGAAAATGTCAAAATTCCATTGATGATTTTGAACTCGGAAGATGACCCGGTCTGTCATATCAAGAATCTGGAACCGTATAAGGATGCCATTCGAGCTATGCCGAATATTGTAGTCGTCACCACTAAAAAAGGCAGCCACTGTGGCTTTTATCAGGGTTTAATGCAGACAGAATCATGGGCCACTCGTCTGATGGCAGAGTATTTACTGCAACTTTCCGATACTCCAACGGCAGCTTGAAAGAGATTTTTAAACCATAAAAAACCCAGCATAAGCTGGGTTTTTTTGATGAAGGATTATATTAGTTTTCAAGTGCTGGCATAGCAGCAGCAATCGCATCTGCAACTGCATCATCTTCAGACTTGTTTGCAGAAGATGAATTGTTTTTAGGAGCGGCTGGTGTTGCTGCAGGTTTTGCAGGCTGCTCAGTACTTGAATTTGTTTCAGCTGCAGGCGCAGGCTCTGATTGAGCAGGTTCTGGTTTTTTAACTTCACGGCGAATTTCAGTTGTAGTATTCGCAGTTTGTTCGCGCTGGATTTCAACAGTCGGTGTTGCTGGTGCTTCTTCAACCGGTTCAACTGGTGTTGATTCTAATGGTTCAACAGGCTCAAGTTGTACAGGTTCCGGAGCAACCAATTCAGATGCTGGAGTAACTTCGGTTTGTTCTTCTTCTTTTGGAGCTTCTTTTTTTACACAACCAGTCAGTGTAAGGCCAGTCAGGATCAGGGTACAGATTAAAAGTTTCTTCATCATCATTGCATCAAACAGAATAGTGTAGGGTGTGAATGTTCCTATTATAGCAGCAAAATGCAATATATAAATCATATGAACTTACTGTAATTTTTTTAAGGAATTGCTGTTAGAATAGTCAATTGTTTATTGTTCTTTGATTTGATGCGGATTGACTTTGCTTTATTGGTGCAAGGTAAAGTAAAATTGCGCAACATTGCAGGCCGATTTAGGCTCGATTGTACGAGAAACCCAATGACCCATTTTATTTTCGTGACTGGTGGTGTTGTTTCATCACTAGGTAAAGGTATTTCAGCTGCTTCTGTTGCTGCACTTTTAGAAGCCCGTGGTTTAAAAGTGACCATGGTAAAAATGGATCCATACATTAATGTCGATCCAGGGACTATGAGCCCATTCCAGCACGGTGAAGTTTTTGTTACAGAAGACGGTGCTGAAACAGACTTAGACTTGGGTTACTACGAACGTTTCTTGCGTCGTGCGAAAATGACCAAATTGAATAACTTTACATCAGGCCGTGTTTACCAGGATGTTCTGAATAAAGAACGCCGTGGTGATTACCTAGGTGGTACTGTACAAGTTATTCCACACATTACTGACAACATCAAAGAACGTGTACTTCGCGCTGGCGAAGGTTATGACGTTGCGATCGTTGAGATCGGCGGTACTGTAGGTGATATTGAATCTCTCCCATTCATGGAATCTGTACGTCAGTTAATGGTTGAACTTGGTCATAAACGTACGATGCTGATGCACTTAACGTTACTCCCATACATTAAGTCTGCAGCAGAATTAAAAACTAAACCAACTCAACACTCAGTAAAAGAACTTCTGTCTATTGGTATTCAACCAGACATTTTGATCTGCCGTACTGAACATGATGTTGATGCAGATACGACGCGTAAAATTGCCTTGTTCACTAACGTAGAAGCGCGTGCAGTAGTCGTGTGTAAAGATGCACGTACGATCTACCAGATTCCACGTACTTTCTATGAACAGAACGTTGATGATCTCATCTGTGAATGTTTTGGCTATGACAATCTTCCAGAAGCAGACCTGTCTGACTGGGATAATGTGGTAGAAGCTTTACTGAACCCTGAATACACTGTACGTGTTGCAATGGTGGGTAAATATGTTGAACTTCCAGATGCCTACAAGTCTGTGAACGAAGCACTTTTACATGCGGGCATTCAAAACCGAGTGAAAGTTCAGATCGACTATGTCAATGCTGAAGAACTTGAAAGCCAAGATGTCAATGAAGTATTGAAAGATGCGGATGCGATTCTGGTTCCGGGTGGTTTCGGTGAGCGCGGTACTGAAGGCAAAATGAAAGCGATTCGTTTTGCACGTGAAAACGGTGTGCCATTCCTGGGCATCTGCTTGGGTATGCAGCTTGCAGTGATCGAATATGCACGTAACGTGGTGGGTATCACTGATGCGACTTCAACAGAATTCAACCGCTCAACCAAATCTCCATTGATTGGGCTGATCACTGAATGGTTAGATGAGCGCGGTGAAGTTCAACAGCGTTCAGTAGATTCAGACCTTGGCGGTACCATGCGTCTAGGTGCACAGAAGTCTGAACTGGTACCGGGTACCAAGACTGCTGAAGTGTATGGTTCGGATGAAATTATCGAACGTCACCGTCACCGTTACGAGATGAACAATCGTTATATCCCAGTGCTGGAAGAAAAAGGCATGAAGATTTCTGGTTATTCTCCGGTACAACATCTGGTAGAAACTGTTGAAATTCCTGCACATCCTTGGTTTATTGCAGTACAATTCCACCCGGAATTTACCAGCTCGCCACGTGATGGACATCCATTATTTGCCGGTTTCATTGATGCTGCAAAAAAACAGTACCAAAAAACCAAATAATGCGAGTTTAAGACACAACTAGGAAGTTTAAATGTCACAATTAAAACCACAAGAAATTGTACGTTTAGGCGATATACAAATGGCAAACCACTTGCCATTTGTACTATTCGGCGGCATGAACGTACTTGAGTCGAAAGACTTAGCTTTTGAAATTGCAGAGACTTATGTTGATATCTGCAAGCGTTTAGATATTCCATATGTCTTTAAAGCAAGTTTTGACAAAGCCAACCGTTCAAGCCTGAACTCATTCCGTGGGCCTGGCCTCGAAAAAGGAATCGAGTGGTTAGCCGACATTAAAAAACATTTTAATGTACCAATTATCACTGATGTACATGAGCCGTATCAGGCTGCTCCTGTGGCAGAAGTTGCTGACATTATTCAGCTACCTGCATTCTTAAGTCGTCAGACTGACCTGGTTGAAGCGATGGCAAAAACTGATGCCATCATCAACATCAAAAAAGCCCAGTTCCTTGCTCCGCATGAAATGCGCCACATTTTGCATAAATGTCTGGAAGCAGGGAATGACAAGCTGATTCTTTGTGAGCGTGGTTCAGCCTTTGGTTACAACAATCTGGTTGTAGACATGCTGGGCTTCGACATCATGAAAGAAATGAACGTGCCAGTATTCTTTGATGTAACGCATGCATTACAAACTCCGGGCGGTCGTGCTGACTCTGCCGGTGGTCGTCGTGCGCAGATTACTACACTGGCGCGTGCCGGTATGGCAACAGGTCTTGCAGGTTTATTCCTGGAAGCTCATCCAAATCCAGATGTGGCAAAATGTGATGGTCCTTGTGCCTTGCGTTTATCTCAACTAGAACCATTCCTGGCTCAATTAAAAGAGCTGGATACTCTAGTGAAAGGATTTGAAAAATTAGATACACATTAATTCAATATACATTGATGCGTCTTTTTTGACGCATCATTTTTATTAATCAACTGAGGAATAGTTCATGAGTCAAATCGTTGACATTCGTGCACGTGAAATTTTGGACTCTCGTGGTAATCCAACCATCGAAGCAGACGTTATCTTAGCATCTGGCGTAGTTGGCCGTGCATGTGCACCATCTGGTGCTTCAACTGGTTCTCGTGAAGCTCTAGAACTTCGTGATGGCGATAAAGCACGTTACCTAGGTAAAGGTGTTAAAACTGCGGTTAACAACGTAAACACTCTGATTCGTGATGCGTTAGTGGGTAAATCAGTATTCGAACAAAAAGACATCGATAATACGATGATCGCTTTAGATGGTACTGAAAACAAAGAAAAATTAGGTGCAAACGCAACTTTGGCAGTATCTCTTGCTGCTGCGCGTGCTGCTGCTGAAGAAAAGAAAACTCCGCTTTACCAATATATCGCAGATCTTCGTGATCAAAAGATTTTGACCATGCCTGTTCCAATGATGAACATCCTGAACGGTGGTGCTCACGCAGACAACACTGTTGATATTCAGGAATTCATGATTGAGCCTGTAGGTTTCACTTCATTTTCTGAAGCGTTACGTGCGGGTGCTGAAATCTTCCATTCTTTAAAATCAGTTTTGAAGAAACAAGGTTTGAACACTGCAGTTGGTGATGAAGGTGGTTTTGCGCCAAACCTTCGTTCTAACGAAGAAGCTATTACTGTGATCCTGTCTGCAATCGAGCAAACTGGTTACAAGGCTGGTTCTGACATTATGCTTGCGCTTGACTGTGCATCTTCAGAATTCTACAAAGATGGTCAATATATCCTGGCTGGTGAAGGCAACAAATCGTTCACAAGCAACCAGTTTGCTGACTACCTTGCAGGTCTAGTAAACCAATACCCAATTATCTCCATTGAAGATGGTCTGGACGAATCTGACTGGGAAGGCTGGTCTTACCTGACTTCGATTCTGGGCGACAAGATCCAGTTGGTTGGTGATGACCTGTTTGTTACGAATCCTAAGATTCTTCAACGTGGTATCAACGAGAAAGTAGGCAACTCAATCCTGATCAAGTACAACCAGATCGGTACATTGACTGAAACTCTGGATGCCATCTACCTTGCGAAAGCAAACGGTTACTCTACTGTAATCTCTCACCGTTCAGGTGAAACTGAAGATTCTACTATTGCAGATCTTGCAGTGGGTACAGCAGCAGGTCAAATTAAGACTGGTTCACTTTGCCGTTCTGACCGTGTGGCGAAATATAACCAATTACTTCGTATCGAAGAATTGACTCAAGCTGCATATCGCGGTAAAGCTGAGTTCAAAGGTTTGAACTAAGCGACTTATGTCAATGTTAAATGTATTCGACTCCTTGATGAGTAAAGTACTGTTGGGCCTTGCGATCGTTCTGATCGCAGGGTTTCAATATTTATACTGGTTTGGTGAGGGTGGTTATAATGACCATCAGGCATTGACCCAGAAAATCCAGCAACAAGTAGAATTGAATGAAGAGCTAAAAGAACGTAATCGCGTTCTGGCTGCAGAAGTTTATGATTTGAAGAATGGTATTGAAGCCATCGAAGAACATGCTCGTCTCGATTTAGGTTTGATCAAGCCGCATGAAACCTTTGTACAAATGAGCACTATTAGTACTCAATATAAACCGATTTATCTTAATCCGAATAAAGTAGACCTGAGAACCAATGAATCAGCTGATGTTCCAACAACACCATAAATTGTGGGTCATTTTACCAGCTGCAGGTTCCGGTAGCCGATTTTCCAAAACCGAACTTAAACAATATCAGATGATTCAGGAACAGACCGTTCTTGAACATACGGTTTCGCGCCTGAATCAATTGCCATTAGCAGGTTATGTCCTTGCAATCGGTGCACAGGATGATGTTGCCAAGACTCTGCCACTTTCTCGTCTGGATAAAGCGCATTTTTGCTTGGGCGGTGCAGAACGCGTCAACTCTGTACTAAATGCCTTGGAATATTTATCTGAGATAGCTTCAGAAGAAGACTGGGTTTTAGTGCATGATGTAGCCCGTCCTTGTGTGAGTCAAAGCTCCTTGATTGATCTGGTCAATACAGCAATTCAAACCGATCAGGCGGCGATTCTGGGTATTCCGGTACGAGATACCTTAAAGCGTGTCGTAAAGAGTCATGATATTGAAACGACGGTAGATCGTTCAACTTTGTGGCAGGCGCAAACACCACAAATGGCGAAACTTGGAACCTTAAAACGTGCAATTCAGCAGGCACTCGCAGATGGTGTTACCATTACCGATGAAGCCAGTGCACTGGAACATATAGACGAACCAGTTCAAGTAGTACAAGGCCGCTCTGACAATATTAAAATTACCTATCCAGATGATCTGGAACTGGCCAAACTGATACTGGCTGCCCAGCGCTAAATATATTGCAATAAAAATGGAATAAATCAGTCAATGGCGATTTATTCCGGAGCACTTTAACTTATAATTTTGCCATCATGAATTTTCTACCCGTGGGCCAATGATCCCTTCTCAGCAGTATCGTTTTTTGCGGCAGTCCGCACGCGATGGACGTAGTATTAATCCCCAAAATGCCTCCCGATGGGCCAAGTTGCACCTTGATCCATGGCTGCTTTGCTTCCTGATTTTAAATGCGATCTTGGGTCTGATGGTGGTCTACAGTGCCACCTCGGAAGATTCCGGGATGGTGATCCGTCAGGCGATCAGTTTTGGTGTGGGCTTTGTGGTGATGTTTATTTGTGCCCAAGTACCACCTAAGGTTTATCAAGCTGCCAGTCCATATTTTTATATGTTCGGTATCTTTATGCTACTGCTGGTCTTTGTGATTGGTGAGAAGCGTCTTGGGGCAACCCGCTGGATTACGTTGCCGGGTGTGGGGAGTATGCAGCCGAGTGAGGTAATGAAGTTTGCCATGCCACTGATGATGGCCTGGTACTTTGCCCGTAAACCTTTCCCGCCGAAGTTTCTGGACATTGTCGGTGCTTTGGTGATTTTAGGCGTGCCATTTGTATTGGTAGCACTGCAACCCGATCTAAATATCGGTCTGGTGATTCCCGGGATTTTTGTACTATTCCTGAGCGGCATGTCATGGCGCCTAATTGCTGGAGCCTTTGCTGCTTTAGCTATTGCAGTGCCATTGCTGTGGATGTTCTTGTTGCAGGAATATCAAAAGAAACGGATTCTGACTTTATTCGATCCAGAATCGGATGCCTTGGGCGCAGGCTGGAACATTATCCAGTCCAAAATTGCCATCGGTTCGGGCGGGATTATGGGGAAAGGCTATTCGCAAGGTACTCAGTCTCATCTAGGTTATCTGCCTGAACATCATACCGACTTTATTATGTCGACTTATGCGGAAGAATTTGGTTTTATCGGGGTGTTTCTTCTATTCAGCCTGTTTACGGCCATTATTATTCGCTGTCTGATTATTGGCATGAATAGCTTTCATAACTTTGGCCGTTTATACGCCGGTGCGATCGGACTAACTTTTTTCTTCTTTGTATTTTTAAACTCAGGCATGGTCAGTGGGATCTTACCTGTGACGGGTGACCCTTTGCCATTGATGAGTTACGGTGGTACAGCCGTGATTTCCATGTTGGCAGGGATGGGTATTGTGATGTCAATCCATACTCATCGTTAGAAAATTCAATGAAGTAAGTTTTCAAAGCCAGACCAGTTCTGGCTTTTTTATTACTCGTATTTGTTAAAAGTAGCTTTATGCTATAAATATTCAATAACTTAGATAAATCATATGCAATTTTTATTGTTGAGGGGAAAATGAATAAATTAATGATAACCATTGGAATTTTCGAGTTATCTGTTTCAGCTTGGGCCAAACCACTGAGTTAGGCTGAATTTAAGGCAAAAACCAAACAAAAATATGATGAGTTGGAGTTAAAACTTGCTGTATTGAACTCATCGGTAGACCAACGTGAGCATCCTGCACTTATGATTGCTAAAGCCTGTGAATATGCAACCGGTTTAAAGCAGTTAAAATATCTATCAGAACAGAATCTGCATCTTGCGGCAGCGCAAGATGAATTCCAGTTTGTGAGTAAACTAGATAATCAGTTTACTCAATCTCTTCAGGATTTGGGAACTACCTATGAAACAGGCTGTGTTTCACAAAAAAAATAAAGAACAAAAAGCCCTCAAATGAGGGCTTTTTGTGGTTGTTTCATACTTAGCTAAGAAACCAGGTGTAATAACCCCAAAGCATTAAAGGCCAAGCCAGAAACGGACTAAATAGCCATTTCCAGAACCAGTACTGAGGGATAAAGCCAACTCCGTGAATAAAACCGCCTGAAATCCCGATCATGATAAACATCATGGCGCGGTGGCTATATTCCCCGTTGGCATCCAGCATCGCAGCAGGATGAACCAGCAACACCGCTGCGAGTGGAAAAGCCAATAGGCAAGAAATCACCATTGCAAAAGGGTTAGATTTTTTTTCTATCTTTACTTGTTCAACTGCAGCGTCTGTCATCTCTTATTTCTCATCCAGGTCTTGATGATTTTCAATATATAGTGCACTAAGTACACCGGCGAAACAGGCCATCAAAATGCCGAGAATCCATGCGAAAAACCACATAATTTTATCTCCTAAGACACAGCCTTAGTACAGGCTGTGTGAATTCTCTTGAATATGTTTTTTGGTAATCACGCCCCACATCTTGTAGTAACACCAAGTGGTGTAGCACAGGATCAGTGGAACGAAGATGCATGCAGCTACAGTCATCACAGTTAAGGTATTTTGGCTGGATACCGCATCCCACATGGTTAAGCTTGCAACTGGGTTGATGCTAGATGGCATCAGGAATGGGAACAGGGCAAAACCGGCAGTCAAAATCGCACCGATCACCGCTAAAGATGAACCCAGGAAGCTCAAACCTGCTTTGGCTTTAGATGCAGCCAATACCACAATGATGCCACCTAAAATACCTGCAACTGGTGCCAGTATCGTAATTGGATAATTGCTGTAGTTGTTCATCCAGCCTGGGTTGGCATTGGTCAGTACTTCTTTTGCTAGTGGATTAGCGATACCGTTAGTTTCGTAAGGAGTCACTAGGGTATAACCCTGGATACCACCGAAATATAACCATGCACCGACTGCCAGGAAAGCTACCAGATAAACAATCCCCATGATTTTGGTTGCTTTGGCAGAACGTTCACGTAAATCGCCATCTGTACGTAGCATCAACCATGCACCACCGTGTGCACACAGCATAGATAAGCTGACAACACCACATACCAGTGCAAATGGATTGAGCAGGGCAAAGAAGCTGCCAGAATAAGTCGAACGAACTGTTTCGTCTAATGTAAATGGAACACCCAGGAACATATTGCCGAATGCAACACCGAAAACCAGTGCAGGCACAGCACCACCAACTGCTAGGCCCCAATCCCAGGCATTACGCCATTTGGTATTTTCCAGTTTGGAGCGATAGTCGAATCCTACTGGACGCAGGAATAAGGCAAACAGAACAAGCAGAAGTGCCCAGTACATACCAGAAAAGGCAGTTGCATAAACCATTGGCCAAGCAGCAAACAGGGCACCACCCGCAGTAATAAACCAGACTTGGTTACCATCCCAATGCGGGGCAATCGTATTGATTGCTGCACGACGTTCTTCATCATTCTGACCCACGAATGGCATGATCGCCATGGAGCCCATATCAAAGCCATCAGTCAGGGCGAAACCAATCAGCAAGACGCCAACCAGTACCCACCAGATTATTTTGAGGAGTTCGTATTCAATCATGATTGAACCTCGCCAGTTACGCCTTTTGGAAGAGCTGCATCTTCTTGATCGGCTGCTGCTTGAGAATTAGGTTTTTCGAAGTGGTATTTACCGGTATGTAATGAACTTGGACCCAGACGTGAGAATTTAATCATCAGGTACATTTCAATAATCAGCAAGACAGTGTAGAACGCTGCTAATGCAATGATTGAACCCCATACATCGCCTGTGCTTAAGCTTGAAGTCGACAGATGTGTAGGCAGAACCTCACCAATAGTCCAAGGTTGACGACCTACTTCAGCAACAAACCAGCCAGTTTGTGCCGCAATCCATGGAAGTGGTAGTGCAAATAATGCAAATTTTAATAACCAAGGTTTGTTTTCTGCATTGCGTTTAGCCACCGCAAAAGTTGCTAATACAAACAGAACCAGCATCAGGAAGCCAGAAGCGACCATGGCACGAAATGCCCAGAACAGGCTTGGTACATGTGGAATAGTATCTTTTGCTGCTGCCTTAATTTGCTCGTCAGAAGCATCTACAACATTTGCAGTATATTTTTTCAGAAGCAGACCGTAGCCTAAATCTTTTTGAGTTTCTGCAAATGCAGCTTTCAGCTCAGGAGACTGATCGCCAGCACGTAGTTTTTCCAGTTGTTCATAAGCTACCATACCGTTTCGGATACGACCTTCATGTTCTACTAGCAGGTCTTTAATACCGGTAACAGGAGTATCTACAGAACGTGTGGCGATGATCCCCATAACATAAGGAATTTTCACAGCATAATCGGTAGACATGGTTTCTTTATTTGGGAAGCCAAATAAAGTAAATGCTGCAGGCGCTGGTTCAGTTTCCCATTCTGCTTCAATCGCAGCCAGTTTGGTTTTCTGTACATCACCAATTTCATAACCAGACTCATCGCCCAGCAGGATCACTGAAAGTGTAGACGCTAAACCGAAAATGGCAGCAATCGCAAATGAACGGCGTGCAAATGGCAGGTCACGTTTTTTCAGCATGTAGTAACTTGAAATTGCCAGTACGAAGATGGCACCAGTCACATAACCTGCAGAAACAGTATGTACGAATTTAACCTGTGCAACCGGGTTAAAGATCAGTGCTGCAAAGTCCACCATTTCCATACGCATGGTTTCATAGTTAAATGCTGAACCGACCGGGTTTTGCATCCAGCCATTGGCAACCAGAATCCACAGTGCAGACATGTTAGATCCCAATGCTACTAACCAGGTCACGCCCAGATGCTGTACTTTGGATAAACGGTCCCAACCGAAGAAAAATAAACCAATGAAAGTAGATTCAAGGAAGAAGGCCATCAAACCTTCAATAGCCAATGGTGCACCGAAAATATCACCCACATAATGCGAATAATATGCCCAGTTGGTTCCGAACTGGAACTCCATGGTTAAGCCTGTGGTTACCCCTAAGGCAAAGTTAATCCCGAACAGTTTTCCCCAAAACTTAGTCATGTCCTTGTAAATTTCTTTGCCGGAAATCACATAGGTGGTTTCCATGATGGCAAGCAGAAATGCCAGGCCTAAGGTCAGTGGAACAAAAATAAAGTGATACATCGCGGTCATAGCGAACTGGAACCGCGAAAGATCGACCACGCTTTCAGAAATCATCAACGTGTCTCCTTGATTTGGGAAGGATTGCCGGCGATACGCTCGGCGACTTGAGTGTCAAAATCTTTTGGAATAGTAGGCGCATCAAACCAAATATTTTTAATTACCAGAAGTAGAATGATCTTGATAATTAAAATCGCAGTAATCTCTCTTACTGTTTTTTGGTTTAAGTTTTTAGAAACTAAGCTCATGTGAACAAGCCTATTATGTGGTTTGTTATATATTATTAATCGATTGTAACTAAAAAATAAATAGACTAAATAGTTTAAATAAATATATATTTATAAGTTATTGAAAATATTAATAATATACTATTAAAAGTTTGATAATTATTCTAAATATTTGTGATTATTTTGTGTAAAAACAGATTATTTAAATCTGACTAAAATGCTTATATTTATATTTTTAAAGTGGATTAATTTGCTTGGTTTAATTATTAAATAGATAAAATTAATCTGATTAAAATGGTTGGGATTTATTTTTTAATCTTATTAAATCTGATTATTTTGCTGGGGTTTTTATTCTAATTAAAATAGTCAGGATTAATTAAAAAATAAAAAAGAACCCGCATCAGGCAGGCTCTCTTCTAATATGAAATTGGGGAGGTTTTAGAAGTCGTAACGCATACCTAGAGAAAGACCTAAGCTGTCTTCACCGCGTGCGCCACCTACAGCATTGGTACGAGCTTGTGCCCAAGGGGTAAGGTTTGAGTTTTCATCATTTAGTACAGTTGCTATGTTGCCATAAACGCGAACTGTTGGATCTAAACGATGCTCAAGTCCGATTGCCAGTAAAGTTGCATTCGCATCGTCCGCATCGACATCGCGGTGGAATACTTCACCACGGAATGAGGTTTTTGGTGCAAATTTATACTCACCGGCTATACCAAATACTTGTGCATCTGGGTTTGCTTCAGAATTATCGTGTTGAAGGAATTGGTATAAACCACCCAAGTTGAACTCAGGCGTGATTTTGTAAGCACCTGCGATACGGAAACCATCACGTTCGCCACGACCTGCATCTTCTTCATAATGTTCATAGGCAGCAGCAAAATCAACTTTACCTTCTTTATAGGTTAAAGCGAGATCGTATGCTTTATCATCGCGATTATCTTTATTGGTAGTAGTTGTAGTTCCCGGTACGACTACTGTTACTGGACCATTCACAGTTTCAATTACAGTAGTTTTTGGTGAAGATGTTGACACGCTATCAGGACTATTACCTTCGTGTAAAGAAAGTGCTGCTAAAACATTAAAACCGCCACCAAATTTTGGTGATTTATATTCAATCGTATTGGCATTACGTTCATCAAAACGCAGGTTGCCTACACGCGTGACGTTACGAACGTCACCAACCATATCACCAAAGAAGTTGACCGGGCCACGTGCTACTTTGAATGGGCTGTCAAAACGGCCGATACGCGCTTGACCGAAATCACCTTTTAAACCAACAAAAGTATCACGAGTTGCAAATTCAACATCATCGTTTGCAGAACCACTTGCAAAGTTAATTTCTTGTTCGATTTGACCAAATACGGTCATACCATTTTCTAGTTTTTGTTCAGCTTTAAAGCCTAGGCGTGAAGAGTTTGAAGAAAGACCTACTTCGTTATAATCCTGGCCATCATCCAGATAATCTAAAGAAACGTGTGCACGACCATACACTTTAACATCAGCAGCAGCTGCCATTACTGGTGTTAAAATTGTTGCCCCGATTGCTAATGCAGATAACGTTTTTTTCATGTGTTGCTCCAATAAAGACTTTTTTATTCATCGTCTTAAAAACAAGTTTCAGTATTGTTTTGAAACATCTACTGCTCTATTGGTGCCAAGTATTCATTACAAATAAGTCAATATGATTAAGGAAATATTTCAGAAATATTAAAGACAATCATTGTCTTATTTTTTATAGAATTGTGAGTGGGATAAGCAGGATTGATACAAATACAACTAGGCTCGGTGTTTGCTGTAAAACCTAAAAATAGGCTAGGTGACTTTTATTAATATTTTAGTGACTTAATTCAAGGTGAAATACATCAAACATAAAAAATGGAGCCAAAGCTCCATTTTTAAATATTAAGAATAGCTTACAGGGCAGCTTTAATTTTCTCTGCCAGTTGCTTGATTTTTTCCTGATCGCCCATTTGTGCAGCATGTTTGCCAAGGTTGTGCAAAGAAGTAGGTACCAGATGGAAATGGACATGCGGAACAGTCTGACCCGCCGTAGCGCCGGAGAGCTGCATCAGTACAATGCCATCTACACCTAAACCTTTTTCAATCGCTTTGGCAATTTTTTGCACCACCTGAATGGTATAGGCTGCAATTTCAGGATCCAGGTCAAGCAAGGTAATTGCGGGTGTTTTAGGAATGACCAGAGTATGACCATCGGCCTGTGGCATGATGTCCATAAATGCAAGAACTTGGTCATCTTCATACACTTTAATTGCTGGAAGTTCACCACGCAGAATTCGTGCAAAAATATTTTGGTCATCGTAAGTCATAAGTGCATTCCTTGAGCAGAATTGAATTGTATTATTTACAATTCAATTCTTTCTGACGTTCTTTGATCGCGTCAAGACGTTGCTGCTCTTTTTCTGAAAATTTTGGCTTGGTTGTGTAGCAATTGTCATTAAACTTTGCTTTTGCTTCAGGATCCTTGAAACAGAAACCTTTTGATGCATAAATGACATCATGGTCATTTTTCAATTTTTTGCATTCCTGTTCAGATGCAAGAACCGATGTTGAAGCCCCAAACAAAGTTGCAGAACCGACGAGTGCTACAACAAATAACTTATTCATAAGAGTTTCCTCAGGTATCACTGCATGTGGCTAGTCTATAGTCACAATATTAGGTTTGTTTATTATTATTCAATGGCGAGATATTACTCAATGGTAATATTACTCCATGATTCATACATTTTTACAGCACTGGAAAAGTCACTATTTTTATCCGACAGATTGCTAGCAGCTTGCATCAGACTTTGACCCAAAGCAAGAAGTGGCACTGCCAGTTTAGCATCGCGCGCAAGATCAAGTGCAATGCCGGTATCTTTGGCCAAGAGAGGCAGGGCAAAGGTAACAGGAAAGCTACGGTTCAAAATACGCTGTCGTAAAACGGTTTCAGTCACATTGCTTTTGCCGCTTGATGCATTGATACAATCCAGTGCTTCATTCAGATCAACCCCGTGTGCTTTCAGCGTGGTAAAGCCTTCTGCTGCCGCACACAGGTTTACAGCCAGTAACATATTATTTACCGCTTTTACCGCAAAGCCAGCACCTGATGTACCCACATGCTTAATTAATTTGCCAAAAGCCTGCATCGCTGGCAGGGCTTTTTCAAAGCCTTCTGCATTACCACCGACCATCACAGTCAATGTGCCATTTTCCGCACCAATGGTCTGGCCACTCACAGGTGCATCCAGGAAAATCACACCCTGTTCAGTCAGTGCTTCTTCTAGGTGTCGGGCAGCGTCAGGAACACCACTGGTACAGTCTACCCAGATACTGCCAGCTTTAAGGCTGAGGCCTTGGACTAATGCTTCAACATCGGCACTGGTCGGCAGGCAGGAAAAAATAATATCTGCCTGAACTGCCTGTTCTAAAGCGACAGCTTGGGTGCCATATTCAACAGCATGTTCTTCAGCTTTGGCGAAAGTACGGTTCCAGACATAGACTGTCTCAAAATGCTTGGGTAAATGCGCTGCCATGCGATAACCCATTGCGCCTAAACCAATAAATGCCACTGACTGAATCATGTCATACCCTCTGAATAAAATAATAAATACCTGAAAAATGCCGGCTCTTCCGGAATTAAGCATCTATCCGGGTTGAGCGTTGTGCTAGCCAGGTGGTCAATTTCGGCCAGAATGTATTGGCTGTTTTCTGATTGGACATCAGCCCAAGATGACCACCCGGGATAAGAGTAAACGTCTTATCGGTACTACTTGTCAATTCCATCAAAGGTTTAGCTGACTGTTCCGTAACAATCTGATCAGTTTGCCCAGCCCCGACCAGTAAGGAACAGTTAATATTTTTTAGGTTAATTGTCCGGCCATTTAAAGTCATCGAGCCATTTTTTAAAGGGTTTTGCAGCCATAAATGCAGCACCATGTCCTGATTGATTCCACCCGGATAATCAATCATCTTGTTCAGGAAATTACCCATAGTGGCATGTTCATAGACATCTTCAACATTTTCCAAGTTCATCAAAAACTGCTTCTGGCTTTTAAACCAGCCAATCGGATCAAGCAGCTTAAATCCCAGTGCATTGATGATACCGGGCGAATGAATATATTCCTTGGGAATCAATCCTTGGTGAATCGCCTGTTGCAGGTTTTTATTTTTGGAAATGAGCTTATTGGTGGTGCTAAACAGCTTGCCAACCCGACCAGAGGCATAACTGTCAATCGGGCTGCCCAGCACGATCAGGTTTTTAACATGTTCAGGGGAATGCAGCGCTGTATAAAGCGTGACAAAAATTCCGGCCATACTCCAGCCATGCAGGGAAATAAACTGACTGCCTGAATGCGAGCAGATCCGTTCAATAGCCTGAGGAATCGCGCCATCAATAAAAGACAGAAAATTCAAGTGACGGTGTTTATAGCGGAAACGTTTCCATTCCATTAAATAGACATCAAAACCGCTATGCTGAAAATGCTTGACCAGTGAACGGTAAGGATACAGATCATAAATATCCATATTGATCGCAAGAGGGGCAACAAAGACTAAGGGCTCATGGTACTTCTTTTCAGGCGCTGCATAATAGCGAATTTTGCAGAACTCAGTCGCAGCAATATATTCAAATGGCGTTTTTTGCGAAAGAATCAGAGAAGACGAGTTAAATAACCGGGCATTCAGGTGTTTTAATTTTTTCTTCTGGCGTTGAATATTTTGTTTTAACTGAATCATGTAAATAATTTATCCGTATATAAAGGAGAATTGGTCGAAGTCTAAGCAATAATTGCTTATTATGCCTTGACCTGAAATAGCTTAGACGCTCAAAATGATGGCAATTTTTTACAAAAGGCAGCCTTTGGGCTGAAGTAAAGTGATGAGCCAGCAAGACGATTTTAACTATCAATTAGAAACTTTAGCCATCCGTACTGGTCACACCCGTAGCTTTGAGGGTGAGCATGGTGAACCGATTTTTCTAACATCGTCATTTGTTTATGAAAATGCGGCTGAAGCTGCAGCAAAATTTTCAGGCCAAGAGCCGGGTAATATTTACTCTCGCTTTACCAATCCAACTGTTGCCATGTTTGAAAAGCGTCTGGCTGCTTTAGAAGGCGCAGAACGCGCTGTTGCGACCAGCTCTGGTATGGCTGCGATTATGGCGGTGGCGATGGCTTACCTGAAAGCAGGTGATCATGTCATTTGTTCACGCGCCGTATTTGGTTCAACAGTCTCTTTATTTGAAAAATACGTGGCTAAATTTGGTGTCGCAGTTGAGTTTGTCGATCTGACTGATCTGGATGCATGGAAAAATGCCATCAAGCCAGAAACCAAATTACTCTTTGTTGAATCTCCGTCAAACCCACTGGCTGAAGTCGCGGATATTCAGGCTCTGGCAGATATTGCACATGCCAATGATGCATTGCTCGCGATTGACAATAGCTTCTGTACACCAGTGTTACAACAACCACTCAAATTTGGTGCAGACTTAGTCGTATATTCTGCGACTAAATATCTGGATGGCCAAGGCCGTGCACTCGGTGGCGCTGTGGTAGGTAACCACAAACTGCTTGAAGAAATCTTCGGTTATGTACGTACCACTGGTCCTTCTATGAGCCCGTTCAATGCTTGGGTATTCCTGAAAGGTCTAGAAACTTTACGTTTACGTATGCGTGAGCATTCTGCCAATGCACAAAAACTGGCAGAATTCTTAAATGCACATCCGAAAGTAGAAAAAGTTTACTATGCAGGTTTACCTGAACATGTTGGTCATGAACTGGCAGCAAAACAACAAACCGGTTTCGGTGGTATCGTATCTTTCGAAGTTAAAGGCGGTCGTGAAGGTGCCTGGAAAGTAATTGACAATACCCAGTTCATTTCAATCACCGGTAACCTGGGTGATGTGAAATCAACGATTACTCATCCGGCAACAACCACGCATGGTAAATTGTCTCCAGAAGCCAAAGCAGCAGCGGGTATTCGTGAAGGTTTAATTCGCGTTTCTGTTGGTTTGGAAGAGATTGATGATATTATTCGCGACATTACACGCGGTTTAGATCTAATCTAATTTTATAAATATATGTTCGGAGATCTTTATGAACATTAATATGTTGATGCAGCAAGCACAGCGCATGCAAAAAGAAGTCGAAAACAACATGAAAAAAGCCAAAGAAGAGCTTGCGCAAACTGAAGTGCATGCTGAGGCTGGTGGCGGTCTGGTGAAAGTCACCATGACTTGCCGCAATGTGGTGAAACGTATCGAAATTAATCCTGAACTGTTACAGGACGATCCAGATATGATCGAAGATCTGATTGCAGCAGCGATGAATGATGCAGCGCGTCAAGCAGAAGTGATCTCTGAAGAGAAAATGAAATCTGCAAACTCAGGTATGGGCTTACCACCTGGTCTGGCTGGTTTATTCTAAGGAAGTATGCGCAATGTTTAGTGATCGTTTTGATCAACTGGTTCAAGCATTACGCATTTTGCCAAGCGTTGGGCCGAAATCGGCCCAGCGTATGGCTTTGCATTTAATCATGAAAAATCGTGAAGGGGCGATTGGTCTGGCACATGCCTTGACTGAAGCAACCGATCACATTCATGAATGCTCGATCTGCCATTCATTGACGGAAGATGAAGTCTGTAATATCTGTACCTCAGTTGAGCGTGATGATGAACTGCTTTGTGTAGTGGAGTCACCGGCAGATGTCATGGCAATTGAGCAAAGCGGCAGTTTCCGTGGTAAATATCATGTTCTGGGTGGTCATCTGTCACCTCTAGATGGAATCGGGCCTGAAGAAATCGGTATTCCGTATTTACTGCAACGCTTAAGTCAGGGACAGATCAAGGAAGTAATTCTGGCCACCAATGCGACTGTCGAAGGACAGGCAACCGCACATTATCTGGTTGAAGCCAGTAAGCATTTACCAGTGCAAATGACGCGTATCGCTCAAGGGGTGCCTCAAGGTGGAGAACTGGAGTATGTCGATAGTCATACTTTGAGTCAGGCAGTGCATAACCGGATGCGAATTAAGTGAAATATTAATTATATTCTCTTAACATATAATATAAAAAATATATTAGTAAAAATATAAAATGTTTACTAGATAAGCTATATTCGAAAAAAATATGGAACAAAAAGTATGATTTGGTTGTCACATTTTTATATAAAAATTCTATATATCGGGTAATATAGCTTCATCGAGCATCTAATTTTAGACTCAGTCTTTATGTTTCAATTTATTCAACATCAGCACGACTTAAATCATGTCCTGAACCTTATGGATCAAAATCCGGTCTATGGCCTGGATACAGAATTCATTAAGGTAGACACCTTGTGGCCAAAACTTGGTGTTTTTCAAATCAATGTCAATAACAATGTCTATTTGCTGGATGGAACAACACTGGATCTGAGTGAATTTCTGAACAAGATTTTTAATGCTCAACAGAATATTTTCCATGCCTGCAGTGAAGACATTGACCTGATTTACCATTACACCCAGAAAAAAGCTCTGAGCAATGTCTTTGATACACAGGTCGGTATGTCTTTCCTCGGACATGGTTTGCAGGTCAGCTATCAGAATGCCTTGAAACAGATGCTGGATGTCGATATTGAAAAAGATCAGACTCGCTCTAACTGGCTGGCACGTCCTTTAAGCTCTGAGCAGTTGCTGTATGCAGCCAATGATGTGCATTATCTGGTGCAACTGTCGGATAAAGTCAAACAGGATCTGGAAAGCAAGTATCTGCTCGATTTCGCTCTTGAAGATTGCCGTTTTTTGACCCATGAAATTGGTGAAGAAACACCGACTGCCTTGCTTTATCAGGATGTCGGTAATTATCGTCATTCACGCCGTCAATTAATGCAGTTACAACAACTGGCTGTATGGCGTGAGCAGATTGCCAAGGCGCTGAATCAGCCACGCAGCTTCATTCTGAAAAACTCGACCATGATTGATCTGGTAGAGAAATTCCCGCGCAATAATTTCCAGCTCAGTCAGATGAAAGACATCCGGGCCAATATTGTCCGTGAACATGGCAAGACTATTCTTGATCTGTTGAAATTCCTGCCTGATCAGGCCGACTGGCCACTGCGTCTGGCACGCCCAATCCGCCATTCATCCAGAGAGATTGGCGAGAAGGTCGAAACAATGATCCAGAATATATCCAATGAAATCTCTGTACCTAAAGAAGTGCTGATGCGCAAGAAATGGCTGAATGCCTTATATCAGCATGTAGTATGTCATAAGGATGAACAGGATCTGCCAAACTACTTGCTCGGCTGGCGCTATGAGTTATTAACTCTGCCACTAATTAAGGTATTGCATCAGGATGAGTCTTATCTGTCGACCCAGATGAAAGTAGTTGAGTGATTTTTACTGGATTGATTAAAGATAAAGCAATTATACAAAATCACGACTGATGCATTTGAAGCGGCTAATGTTTCTGTCGTTTTTTTGATGTATCCTTGCGATTGTTTTTTCAGAAAAGTCGTTTGAAACATGCAAGTGTCTATCTACAAATCTAGCAAAAAAGATGAAATGTATCTTTATGTGGCGCGTCCTGCAGATGAGAACGAAGCCGAAACATTTGAACCACTAGAGGTATTGGCTGAACCGGTACGTGTTGCGTTTGGTCGTGCGACTTTTGTCATGCATCTTGAACTGAGTGAATCGCGTAAACTAGCACGTGCTAATGTTTTACATGTGATGGATTCAATTTCTACCCGTGGTTTCTTCCTGCAAATGCCTCCAGAAGGTTTAATTAACCCGAATGCGCCAGCACCAGAAGGTCTTCGTGGAGCTTAAGCTCAGTTCAGGAGTTGTGAAATGAATGGTTTTGTAGCTGTATTGGACTCAATTCCTGACCAGAGTATTGCGTTTGCAGTGTATCTGCTGGGCAGTCTGATTGCGTTAGGCTGCTGGTATGGCGTGACCAAGCGCATACCAAAGGCAATGGGCGGTTTTTTATGGCTATTGGCCTTTGCCGTGCTGTTGACTCCAACCGTTTCTGAAGGCAGTAATGCTTCAGTTGCACCTGCTATTTTCGGGCTGCTATTTGGTATTCTGACCAAGGAATATGAACTCGTTTGGATTAATGCGTCACTTATTTTATTTGTCATTGGTATCGGGTCTGTGATTGGCTATTGCTGGTCGACCTATGCATCCAGTAAAACGGGTCTTGGGTCAAACAAGAAAAGTTCACCGCTGTAAATAGAAAAATAAGGTTCAATCATGTCTGCTGATATTCAACAATTCTCAGGTACGGATCAGTACATTGCCACTGACAGTTTAAAACTGGCTGTGAAAGCTGCGCGTAGTTTGCAAAAACCCTTGCTGGTCAAAGGTGAGCCGGGTACAGGTAAAACCCTGTTGGCTGAACAGGTGGCACAAAGTCTGGGACTGAAGCTGATTACCTGGCATATCAAGTCAACGACCAAGGCACAGCAGGGCCTGTATGAATATGATGCGGTATCACGCTTGCGTGACAGCCAGTTAGGTGATGATCGTGTCTATGACATCAAGAACTACATCAAGCCGGGTAAACTCTGGGAAGCGTTTACCAGTGAAGAACGCTGTGTATTGCTGATTGATGAGATTGATAAAGCAGACATCGAGTTCCCAAATGACTTGTTGCATGAACTCGACAAGATGTCTTTCTTCGTTTATGAAACGGGTGAAACCATTACTGCGACCCAGCGTCCGATTGTCATCATCACTTCAAATAACGAGAAAGAACTTCCAGATGCATTCTTGCGCCGTTGTTTCTTCCACTATATCGAGTTTCCGGATGAAGCGACCATGCGTGAAATTATCGATGTACATTTTGAGAATATTTCGGCAACACTGGTGAATGAAGCTTTGCAAGTTTTCTTCAAGTTACGCCAGATTCCAGGCTTGAAAAAACCACCTTCAACTTCAGAACTGATCGACTGGCTAAGCCTACTCATGGCAGATGATATGCCGGAAGACATTTTAAGAAATAACGACAAGTCCAAAGCGATCCCGCCTTTGTACGGCGCGCTGATCAAAAATGAGCAGGATGTACAGCTGCTTGAACGTCTAGCCTTTATGTCGCGTCGCTAAGGGAGAAACACGCATGTTTGTGCGATTGTTTTATACCCTCAGAAAATATGGCGTACCAGTTTCCACCCGTGAGCTGATTGATCTGAATCAGGCGGTGGCGGCAGGCGTGGTTTTTGCTGATCAGGACGAGTTCTATCAGCTTGCTAAAACTGTGATGGTCAAAGACGAGCGCTACTTCGACAAATTCGATCTTGCCATGAAAGACTACTTTGATGGTATCGCGACCTTTGATCTGGATGAATTGCTGAATCAGGTACATAAACTGCCCAAAGACTGGTTTGATCTGGAACTTATCGAGAAGCACTTGACTCCTGAACAGCGTGAAGAACTGAAAAAAGCCGGGTCGCTGGAAGAACTGATGAAAATGCTGGAAGAGCGCTTGCGTGAACAGCATAAAAAACATCAGGGCGGGAATAAGATGATTGGTACTGGTGGCACATCGCCATTTGGTGCCTATGGTGATCATCCTGAAGGTGTGCGCATTGGCGGGCCGGGGCGTAAACGTTCCGCCGTCAAAGTCTGGGAACAGCGTCAATACCGTAATCTGGATGATGATCAGATTCTTGGTAGTCGTCAGATGCAGATGGCACTGCGCCGTTTGCGTAAGTTCGCCCGTCAGGGTGCGGCTGAAGAGCTGGATATTGATAGCACTATTCGTGAAACCGCCAAACAGGGGATTCTGGATGTTCAGCTGGTACCAGAGCGACGTAACCGCATTAAAGTTTTAATGCTGTTTGATATCGGCGGATCGATGGATGCGCATATCGCTCAGTGTGAAAAACTGTTTAGCGCAGCCAAGACCGAATTTAAGACTCTGGAATATTTCTATTTCCATAACTGTCTGTACGACTATGTCTGGAAAGATAATGTCCGTCGTTCCAGCTCGCGCATGAATACCTGGGATCTGTTCAATACCTATGGACGGGATTACCGGGTGATTGTAGTGGGTGATGCCAGCATGGCACCCTATGAGTTGAACTCCGTCGGTGGTTCGGTCGAATATATGAATGATGAGGCAGGACAGGTCTGGTTACAGCGTCTACGTCAACATTTTGATAAAACCGCCTGGCTCAATCCTGAAGAAGAAAAATACTGGCATTACACGCATACTATTGGCCTGATTAAGCAAATCTTTGAAGATCATATGTTTCCAATGACCTTAAAAGGTATTGAGGATATGACCAAATATCTGGCGCGTTGATTCCATTTATCTATAAGTGACTTTATCTATAGTTATTAGTGCTTTAAAACGAATTATTCTAGTATAAAGTCACTTGTTATACCTTATTCCAATATTCAGGAATTATTATGGCTCATCAAATTAATGGTATTGCGTTGCCCAACGAAGAGGGTTTCTTTGGTCAATATGGTGGTCAGTTCATTCCACCAGAGCTAAAACAGGCCATGGATGACATCAATGTTGCCTATCAGGAAATCCGTCAAACTGAAGAATTCCAGAATGAATTAAAAGACCTGTTTGCCAATTATGTCGGCCGTCCTAGTCCTTTGTTTCATGCTAAACGCCTTTCTGACCAGTTAGGTGGGGCACAGATTTATCTGAAGCGTGAAGACCTGAATCATACCGGTGCACATAAAATCAATCACTGCCTGGGTGAAGCACTGCTGGCGAAATATATGGGTAAAACCAAAGTCATTGCAGAAACCGGTGCAGGTCAGCATGGTGTGGCATTAGCCACTGCATGTGCCTTGGTGGGTATTCCATGTGAAATTCATATGGGCCAAGTGGATATCGAAAAAGAACATCCAAATGTCGTTAAGATGAAAATCTTGGGTGCTAAGCTGATTTCTGTGACTCGTGGTACAGCAACCCTTAAAGATGCAGTCGACAGTGCTTTTGAAGAATACTTGAAAGATCCGAAAAACTATATCTATGCGATTGGTTCGGTGGTAGGACCGCATCCATTCCCAATGATGGTGCGTGATTTCCAGTCCATTATTGGCGATGAAATCAAGGTTCAAACCAATGAACGCTTCGGTGCAAACCCAGACTATGTGGTGGCATGTGTGGGTGGTGGTTCAAATGCCATGGGTGCATTCACGGCATTCCTGAATGATCCAGAAGTGAAACTGGTAGGGGTAGAACCTGCTGGTCATGGCCTAAATACTGATAAGCATTCCGCAACGCTGACTTTGGGTAAACCAAGCCAGTTGCATGGTATGGCCTGCTATGTGCTTGAAGATGAGCAGGGTGAACCTTTACCTGTGCATTCGATTGCTTCTGGCCTGGATTATCCAGGCGTAGGGCCACAGCACAGCCTGCTTAAAGATCTGGGTCGTGTGGAATACACTACGGCAACAGATCAGGAGTGTCTGGATGCCTTTATGACCCTGTCACGCGTTGAGGGAATTGTGCCAGCATTAGAAAGTTCACATGCAGTGGCTTGGGCAATTCGTGAAGCGGGTAAACTGCCTAAAGAGACTAAGATTGTAGTGAATCTTTCAGGTCGTGGTGATAAAGACTCTGATTATGTCGCAGAGAAACTCGGTCTTTAATTTGATTTATAGTCATAATCAAAAAAAATCCCAGTCTTAAGACTGGGATTTTTTATATCTGATCTGGTTTTGATATTGCATTGTTATTTGTTTGTAATGACATTTTGGAATTTAATTCACGTATTGAAATAAGAAAGAATTTTAGCCTGAAATATATTGTTGTAACTGATCAATCAGTTTACGTTGATCTTCCATTGCAGCTTTGACCAAGTCACCAATCGAAATCAGACCAATCAGTTTGTCATTTTCAACTACAGGTAAGTGACGTAAATGGCGGTCAGTCATTAATGCTAAGCAGTCTTCAACAGAAGTTGCAGAAGTCACGGTTATGACTTTAGGTGTCATAATTTCATTGACTGTGGTATCAAAAGAGGTTCTTTGCATCAATGCGATTTTACGGGTGTAATCACGCTCTGACAAAATGCCGACCACACTGTCTTCGTGGGTAACGACCAGCGCCCCAATTCCTTTTTCTGCCATCAGGGTAATTGCTTCTAAAACTGTAGAGTCTGGACGGATGGTATAAACTGCCTGATGTACTTTATCACCGAGCACTTGTGCTACGTTGGTCATTCTATTGAGTCCTTTTTATCTAATTGTTATTAGTCCTAGAGTATGTATCCAACTGAACATCTCTAGGTGTCTATTTTATGTCTTTATAAATAACATGTTTTTAGGCGAAGTGCAGTCTTTGTTGTGAAAAAAACAGGTGGCGCATCTGTGGAATTGATAATTTTAGTTTAGTGCCATTACCGCTACATAAAGTAGGTGTCACGGCTAATCGGGACAGTGTAGGTAATAAGTTGTTTTCAAAATCTTCGGGGTTGATTCTACGTGGTACATAACCTGGCCAATGTTCCTTGGCATAATTTTTGGCATCCAGAGAATTAAGCCAGAATGGAAAAATATAATCTTCCTGATCGCGCATCATCGCCCAACCCTGATGATAGACGCCCCACAAAACGCCACAATACATCATGGATTTGAGGATGGTGAGCCTCAAAAGAAAGTTTTTACATATCGGGTCGTATTGAATAATTTTTCGCATTGTCGTTAAAATAAAGTGCTATTAGAGTTCAGCTCTATTCTAGAAAGTTCCAGTGAAATTACTGTTTCAGCTTTGCAAGCAATCGTAATAAATTATGTCTTAATTGCAGTATTTCGAAAGAATGGCATAAAAAAACGTCACCGAGGTGACGTTTCTTCAAGCTTGCATGGTGGCCATGTTCTGCCAGTATTGTGCTTTGAGTGAATCTCGTTCTACACGAAAACCCTGATAATACAGTTCAGCTAAAAAGAGTGCTGCTTTACCGTGACCGGCGCGCGCTGCATCTTCTAATTGTTTTACTGCATCGACAAAGTTCATTTGCGATTGAATGGTATTCACTGCATCTGCATACAGATGTTCCAAATCATGTTGAGAGATATTCTGCATAATATAAAAACTCCTTAATTTTAATTATGATTTCGGATAGACTTTTAAGTCTAAATACAAATATAACTTAGTATTATTAAACTAATATTACAAAATAATGGAAAAGTCAACTATATCAGCTTTCCTGTTTACTTAATTTATAGTTTGTACGATCAAACTATACACAATTGGAAGTTTGGTTGGTATAGATTTTAACAATAGAACAAAAGAAAAGGAGAACAATATGATGCAAAGAACTCTTGAAGGGCTCAGTTTTGATATACCCCCAACAGCCAGTCAGATTACAGAATTGGCGCATGTACACCGTAAAAAACTAGATGAGGCAATTTATGACAAATATACCCATCTAGGTGATTACAGTCTGGCTCAACGTAAAGAAGTTTATGATTTTACCCGCGCTCTGGACGAAACCCAGCGTGCAGAGTTTTATAGTCACTATAATGATGAATTGGTCCGAATTGCAGATGAGGATCGACTGCATCCACCTGAAGCCGAAGCCGGCTTAAGCAAGTTTGCAATTTTGCTGGTTTTAGGTCTGGTGGCAATGGTCATTGCCTGGAGTGTGTACGAATTGTTGAAATCCTAACCGATTTATAGTCATATCAAAATGTATATTTATACTGGTCATTCAATCTTTGACTTGAACTTCATGGGACCCAGCCATACACTAGCTTCAACTTGAGGTAGTGTATGGCTATAGATAGCAAAAAATTAAGCGATTTTCTGAATAAAATTAAGCTTGAACAAATTTATAATGCGGTTGTTATTTTTATTGTGGCATTAATTTTATGTCTGGCTACATTTGCCATTTATCGTCCACTGACGACTTCCCAATTTAATTTACTTCAGGAACTTGCAGAACAGCAGAGCTTACCTCAAACCCAGGATATGGCTCAGACTTTGCTGCAACAGCAACGCATCCATCGCGGTCAATATCTTAAATTGATGCAGGCGTATCAGCAGGAATCTCTACGGACTCGTCAGCTTCCGCCGGTTTCTGTGGATATGCCTTAGGTATTGAAATCATATTAGGTAGTGGTGTAGAAGGATCTAACAGGTTCTGTTCCAATCGTAGTTTTAATGCTTCTTTATCCAATTCTTGACTCACCACGACCAGTGTTAAACGTTCTGGATGCAGATGTTTGCGTACGGCATTTTGCACATCTGCAGCGGTAATTTTGGCTAAACGTTCTGGATAGCGTGAAAGATAGTCGGCTTGCTCTGCATAAAAGCCCATTGTGCCTAACTGGGCATTGATTGTGGCATTGCTGCTGTAATTATTTGGAAATGCTCTTAACATCCCGGCCTTGGTTTCTTCCAGGCGCTTAGTATCAATCGGCTGATTTACAAAGTTGATAAAAGCCTGATGTGCGACCTGAATGCTATCCAGTAACTGATCTTGTCTAGTCGAATAACGGAAGCTAAATATACCAGGTGCCTGACTAAAGCTAAATGTACTATAAGCACCATAGGTATAGCCGCGTTTTATTCTTAATTCCTGCATCAATACTGCATTAAATCCGCCACCACCAAACATGCGATTGGCCACTTCCAGAGCAAGCCGATCTTCAGTAAAACGGTTTGGTCCTAAGTGGCCGAAGGTCACATGCGCTTGGGATGAGTTATAAGGCAAATGCACGATATCAAAACCCGATTTTTCTTCAGGTTCAGCTAATGCAACAGCTTTCTGTCCTTGAGGCAAATTGCCTGCAATTCGTTCAGAAAGTTCCAGTGCCTGTTTAGAACTGAGTTTGCCGGTAATGGCAATATTCATGTTTTGTGCTACCAGAAACTGGTCGCGGAATTTTTTCAGTAAATCAGCCGTAATTTTTT
Source organism: Acinetobacter sp. UBA5984 (assembly GCF_002429925.1). Classification (NCBI taxonomy): domain Bacteria; kingdom Pseudomonadati; phylum Pseudomonadota; class Gammaproteobacteria; order Moraxellales; family Moraxellaceae; genus Acinetobacter; species Acinetobacter sp. UBA5984. The sequence goes on along the minus strand of NZ_DJBE01000013.1, from coordinate 6,202 downwards.
TGGTACTGCCAATGGTACCGGTAATGGGTTCGGCATAAGGATGCTGGCCATACAATGCCCGATAAAACCGGATATCCATCAGTTTACTTGGATTTTCCTGAAGCTGTTTTTGTCCTACTTGAGTATTACTGAGTGCTAACTGAATACTCGAAGGCTTGAATGTGGCATTTTTGAGAACATCCATCATCATGGCCAAAGCAGGTTCCATTTTTTTGGGATCTGATAAAGTTCTAAGGCGAACGACAAACATATCGCGATAAGCCTGCACGCTAAATTGTGCGCCTGTGACATCAAAGACTGAAGCCACCTGTGCAGCCGTATATTTATCTGTTCCTTCGCGCATCAGTTTGGCTGCTGTGCTGGATAAACCAAATAGACCTTTAGCAATTTCCTGATCTCGTGCTGATCCGGCATTAAAGGTCAGTTGAATATCGACCATCGGCAGATCTCGGGTTTCAACAAATAGAGTGCGAACTTTGTAACGATTATTCAGGTCATGGATAAAAGGTGCCTGAAATGTCTGCTTTTGATTAATGTTTTTTAAGCTTTGCAGGAGAGGGATCGCTTGTAACTGACTGGGATTATCATTCAAATCAGGTTGGGTATCTAAATAATTTTCTGCCCAAAGGTTTGAACTGAGGCTTAAGCTGGTTAAAAGGATAAGAGAGCGAACTTTAGACATTGTAATAACCATTATTGATCTTTCTGTTCAGGCAAAAGGTAGAGCGTACTTAAATTTTCACGGACAAAATAGGCATTAGCAACCCGCTGAATGTCCTCTGCACGGACACTGTCATAATGCTGAGGCAGTTCATCCATCAGGCGGTAACTCAATCCGTTTACTTCAAGGTTTCCAATCATTTTGGCCTGTCCGCTTAGACTGTCCTGACTATAAATCAGATTTGAAATAAAGCGTGTGCTGATCCGTGCCAGTTCATACTCAGAAATAGTTTCAGTTTTTAGTAAATCAATTTCTTTCTGGATGGCTGTTTGTGCTTCTGTCAGATTTACACCTGGAGCCGGAAGTGCGGAAATACCAAACAGGCTATCTCCACGGTTATAAGGATCATAAGACACACTTACAGAAGTAAGCACTTTGCGGTCGCGGACCAGACGATCCTGCAAACGAGAAGAAATTCCGCTATCTAGCAGGCTGCGGATAATGGTTAGGGCGTAGGCATCTTGAGGATTCTTGGCGGTAGCTAGAGATTTCACATTCCAGGTCATATACAGATTAGGCACCTGAACATTGCTCTCAATTTCCATATGACGATAGCCTAAGCGCTCAAACTCGAGTACATCATTACGTGAGGGTGTGGGACGCGCCGGAATATCACCGAAATATTTCTGTACCTGAACGAGAGCTTCTTGCACAGCTAAATCACCGACAATCACCAGAATGGCATTATTCGGGCTATACCAGTCTCGATACCATTTTTTAACATCACTCAGCTGAATATTATTAAGCGTTTTCATGTGACCAATCACGGGCTGACGATAGTGACTGGTGGGATAACTGATCCATCTAAATCGTTCAAATGCCTGGGCACGCGGATTATCATCAGTACGCTGACGCCGTTCTTCCATTACCACTTTAATTTCCGGATCAAAATCTTGCTGGCGTAACAAGAGGTTGTTCATGCGGTCAGATTCGAGTTCAAGCGCCATCGGAAAATAGGCTTTAGGATAGAGCTGATAATAGTTCGTATAATTGGTAAATGTTGCGGCATTAATACTGCCGCCATAAATCCGGCTCAGGCGGGTAAATTCATCATTGGGAACTTTGTTCGTGCCTTTAAACATCATATGTTCCAAAGCATGAGAGACACCGAGAATATTGCCGGACTCATCACTACTGCCGACTTTATACCAGATCTGTGTCATCACCATCGGAGAGCGATGATCTTCCCGGATAATGACTTTTAAGCCATTACCTAAATAGGTTTCGATGGTGGTGCGGGATAATTCACTCTGGGTTGCGGCATGTACGGGGCTAAAACCAAAACTCAGGATGAGTGCTGCGACTGGAGAAATCCGCTGTTTGATGATTCTGGATAAGGAGGAGATAGCAAAAAAAGATATGGACACAAAGTCTTCCAATGAATAGATATTTGTATTTAGGATTATTTTTCAGAAATCTTGTATTGAAAGCAACCAAACACTGTTATTTTTTGGTTGTTTATTCATGGATTGGATTTCCCGCTCAAAACACTGCAAGTTATGCTAGAATTCAATTTTTTAACGCAATGCTTTTCAAGGATTCGGTATGCAACAGCAATCTAATGGGCAAAACAAATTTTTGATTGATGCTGATATCGGAGATGATGATGTCACATTACCGAGTTTACCTGCGGTTAATGTGCCGATTTTAGAAACACCAAGCGCAACTGCTGAAGTTTCTGCACCTGTGGCGACGGAAGCTCAGGAAGAAGAACCTGCTACAAAAGGCGGTTTCTTTAGCCGTATGAAAGAGGGTTTAACCAAAACCCGTAAAAATCTTGCCGATGGGATGGTCAATATCCTGATTGGTGGCAAAGAAATTGACGATGAATTATTAGAAGAAGTTGAAGAACAGCTTTTGGTTGCAGACATCGGTGTTGATGCGACTAAAACGATTATTGCCAATTTGACTGAACGTACCGCACGTGGTGACCTAATTTATTCTCACTCGCTGTATAAAGCGCTTCAGGAAGAACTGGTGGCTCTGCTGGCTCCGCGTGTAAAACCACTGCAGATCGATCCAAACAAAAATCCGTATGTGATTCTGGTGGTGGGTGTAAATGGTGTAGGTAAAACCACGACCATTGGTAAACTGGCAAAACGTCTGCAAGGCGAAGGTAAAAAAGTCATGCTGGCTGCGGGTGATACTTTCCGTGCTGCTGCAACTGAGCAGTTACAGATCTGGGGTGAACGCAACAATATCGCCGTAGTAGCACAAGGTCATGGTGCTGACTCCGCTTCAGTCATTTTTGATGCTTTCGAAAGTGCGCGTGCCAAAGGTGTGGATGTTTTAATTGCGGATACTGCAGGCCGTTTGCATAACAAAGGTCACCTGATGCAGGAATTGACCAAAGTTAAACGTGTCATGCAGAAGATTGATGCGACTGCGCCACATGAAGTGATGCTGGTGGTGGATGCCGGTACAGGGCAGAATGCCATTAATCAAGTTGAAATGTTTGATGAAGCAGTAGGTTTAACGGGTTTAACCATTACCAAGCTGGATGGTACCGCCAAAGGTGGCGTGCTGTTTAATATTGCCAGCCGTACGCATGTACCGATTCGCTTTATCGGTGTAGGTGAGAAAATTGATGACTTACGTCCATTCTCAGCAAAATCATTCGTTGCGGCATTGTTTGAAACTGAAAAATAATTAATGCGACTTGCATCACATACACTCCGCTAAATGCGGAGTTTGTTGTTTTAAAGGGCTTAAATGTTCTAAAAAGCAGCATGAAAAAAACAGCAAATCCTGCCTACCTGAATAAACCCATTATAATTGTATGGGATTTGCCTGGTGATTGAAGTTCAGGCTATATGTAGAGGGTAGAAAATGGCATTACTCAATAAAATTGGGTAGGTATTAACAACTGACCTGACTAAGGATTTTAAATTTCCTAAAAACAGTAAAGCAATTGAACATTTAGAATTCACTTTTGTTGAGAAATTAAAAAAGTTCCGTGGGACTTATCAGCTAGGTAAGCGTGTGCATTATAGTCAGGCTTATCTGACCGAGCTGATTCAGGAAGCAGTGCATAGCTGTTCTTCAGCCTATAATTCACAAAGTGCACGCATTATCGTGTTATTTGCCGATTCACATCATCAATTCTGGAGCATTGTGAAAGATGTTCAACGCCAGCATGTGCCGGCATCGGTCTATGAAGGGATTAGAATCAAACTGGATCAATGTGAAAATGCCTATGGCACGATTTTATTCTATGAAGATCAGAATGCTATTCAGCAATTACAGAAAAAGATTCCATTTAGTGCCGATGATTTTCCACTGTGGTCAGAGCAGACTTCCGGCATGGTACAGTTTGCTGCGTGGACTGCGCTGGCTGATTCCGGTCTGAGGGGCTTCTTTGCAACATTATAATGCATAGATCAATCACCCTGTAGCTAAGCATTTTAAAATTGATGAAAGCTGGTTGCTACGTGCTCAGCTCTGTTTCGGTTCAATTGAAGAAGCAATAGAAGATAAAATTGAGTTTGTAAATTCAGACAGCTTCCAGGTATTTAGCTAAGACCGGCGATTTTTGAAATTAGCATGCGCTAAGGTGATTGATACAAAGGATCAACCTTAACATCTCTGAGAATGTTCTATAAATAAAACACATTGTTATCAAAATAAGACTGTTTTAGGCAGTGAAAATGCTTAGGATGATCTTATCGGTTTTTAATAATCAGAATAGAACGAGGTGAGATCATGGCATTTCTAGATCATATTAAAAAACGCCGTAGTATTTATGCCATTGGGAAAAATGTCAGCCTGGATCAGGCAGAAATTGAGCACATCATTAAAGAGGCGGTGAAACATAGTCCATCATCTTTTAACTCGCAATCTTCACGCGTAGTGATTTTGTTTGGTCAATCACATGATACTTTCTGGCATATTGTGCGTGAAACTTTACGCGACCTGGTGTCAGCAGATGCTTTTGAGGCTACCAATAGCAAAATAGATGGTTTTGCGGCAGGTTATGGAACTGCACTGTTTTATGAAGACCAGAATGTCATTAAAGGAATGCAAGAAAAATTTGCGCTATATGCAGATAATTTCCCGATCTGGTCAGAGCATGCCAGCGGTATCGCTCAGTTTGCAACCTGGACAGCTTTGGCTGAACATAATATTGGTGCATCACTACAGCACTACAATCCGATCATTGATGAAGAAGTGGCGCAAACTTTCAGTATTCCATCGAACTGGAAGCTTCGTGCTCAATTGGTATTTGGTTCAATCGAAGCCCCTCCAGGTGAAAAAACCTTTATGGATGATGCAGAACGATTTAAGACCTTTGCATAATCGATTTAGAGATGAGAAAGAAGTACTGTTAAGTACTTCTTTTTTATGTGTGATATAGCAGAAATCAGAAGATAGATAGTCTGATAAATGCTGAGTAAAGTGCTGTAGAGGCAAAGCATTTGTCATAGAATTGTCATTTGTACACGGCATATTGCAATGAAAATTTTATATATTAACCAGAATGAGTGAGTGACATGGATTTACGTATTACAGCAGCTGTAGTTGCATTATTGGGCAGCACATCAGCTTTTTCAGCCGTGACATTAACCGTACCTGAAGAAATCAAGATGATTGCAGTGAATGATCAGGAAGTACGTTCAGGTCTATTACGCTCAGATCAAACTTATAAACTGGATGCGGGTACGAATGCGATTAGTGTCCGTTATACTGAATTTTTCCAGCACAATGATAATTCTCATGACATTTTAAAATCTGGCGTAATAACTGTAAAAACTCCAGAACTTAAAGATGGTGAAGCTTATAAATTGGGTTTAATTAACGCGCCTAAAAATTTTGATGAAGCGAAAAAATATAAAGATCAGCCAATTATTGGTTTATATGATGCAAAAAATCAGCTTCTGGTTCAGCAGGCAGGAGCAAAAGATGCAGCGAAACCATTACTAGGGCAAAGTATTTTAGGAAAATCTGTGGATTTGACAACGAATAAAGTTGTAACTCCAACAAATCAGCCGGCAGCGGTCTACACTCAAACTGCAAGCACATCGAATGTGGCTACTGCAAACGTTCGGGAAAATGCATCAGTTGGTCAGCTTGATCAGCAATTAATTCAGTTGTGGAAACAGGCATCTAAAGCTGAACGACAAAAATTTATGAATTGGCTTGGCGAGCAGGCAAATTAAAATTTATTGTTCAATATTAAAAGGGATCGTACTCATACCATCCCTTTTAATAAAAACTAAACCAGTAGAAATTCACATTTGCTTAAACTTTTAGGCCAAAAATGACTGGAAAAAAGCATTAAAACTCCTAAAAATAGCAATTCAGATTAAAAAATAAACGTACGATGCGCTTTTTTGAATATTTTTAAGAAAAGCTCTTGCACTGGTTCTGAAACTGTATAGAATACGCAGCACACCAACGCAATGCATGAAACAAAACGTTAAGTGGTTGGGTTGGAGCTTAAAACTGACGAGGTTTTAAGTAAGATCATTAAGAGATTATGAA
>NZ_DJBE01000009.1:4183-4335 GCF_002429925.1 Acinetobacter sp. UBA5984 | reverse complement strand
TAATGTGGTTCCGTTAATTAGACCACTCAATTCAGTTTTATAAGTGATAAATCCGCTCTAAATATTTAAATTATGCTGCCATTACTTTTAGTAAATGTTGATCATAAAATTCATCCGGTGTTGCCTTATTCAAACTTGAATGAGGACGTATC
>NZ_DJBE01000009.1:3739-3930 GCF_002429925.1 Acinetobacter sp. UBA5984 | reverse complement strand
CGATGAGCCAGTACTTTACGACTATGCCAATCTATAATTGCACACAGATAGACAAAGCCTTTAGCCATAGGAATGTACGTGATATCTGTACACCAGACTTGATTAGAGTGATCGATGACCATGTTTTTCAACAGATATGGGAAAATACGGTGTGCAAGATTAGGCTTACTGGTATTGGGTTTTGGATACAA
>NZ_DJBE01000009.1:0-3641 GCF_002429925.1 Acinetobacter sp. UBA5984 | reverse complement strand
AGACGCATCAAACTCAAATCAGTTGATGAAATCTCTTTGGGCTTGTAATACAACGTACTGCGATTGATTTGAATCAATTGCGATTGTTGTCGTACCGAAAGTTGATGGGTCTTATCGATCATTTTTTGCCGCTCAGCTGCCCTATTTTTCTGAGCGCACCTTCTAAAAAATCAATTTGCAATGCCTGATGTCCTATCTTGGCATGTAGAGCTTTGAGGTCAATCTCTGGTTCTTGTTGTGCTGTTGGTCGTGAAAAAATATTGACTGATTGCTCAAGCAGTTGATTTTTCCAATCGATGATTTGGTTTTGATGTAAATCGAATTGAGTAGAAAGTTCAGCGAGTGTGTGGTCGCCTTTAATTGCTGCGAGAGCAACTTTAACTTTAAACTCTGCTGAATGATTACGACGTTTTCTTCGTGTCATGGTTGACTCCAAAAACAAGCATTTCCCATGCTTATTGGGGAGTAGATTATCACTTATAGACGTGGTCTAAAATCCTAGAACCACATCACATTTTCAGTTAAAGTATGACTTATGGGATGCAAAACTACGTTGGGCGTGAAGTCATAAAAAAATTAATCAGGATTTTGCATAAATAGTGCGCCGTAAGGCGCATTATTTTTAAGGAAGGTTTGTATTACTCGACAATATATAACTTATGTTTTTTCTTCGGGGGCTCAACTTTAACTAAAGCATCAAATGTTAATTGATTAAAATCTTCTTCAGAGATTCCAATTTCATCAAGCATTTTATTTTTATCAAAAGATGGTTGTGAGGCTAAAACAGAGATAATTTTGGGCAACATCAAACTCTCATCTCGATGAGTTTCTTCAGGTTCATTAATGTTGTAGCCCAACGAATTGATCTTTATAGAGTTACTACGATTAACCCAATCACTAACTAATCCCAGCTTGTGAGCTTTATAGTTAATAGCCTTCAGGGATGTTCGCCAAATCTTTTTATACTCAATCATATTTTCTAGTGAAAAATAGCGTGGAGCAGTAGAAAGAAATGCATCTGTTGGCATTAAAAATTCAGATGAAAATTGATCCGCTTCAGTTTCGAGAACACGATTATCTTTCTCGACACGAATTTTTTTGTTATGCGTATGCATAACGATATGACCAAGTTCGTGTGCACAATCGAAGCGGGCTCTTTCGGCAGACTTAAATGTATTTAGAAATATGAAAGGGCTACCACTTTCATCATCAAAAAAAGATAGTGCATCAATTTCTCGAATTTCAGTCGGTAATCTAAAGACACGGATTCCCTTTAGCTCACACAACGAAACAATGTTATTAATAGGTTGATTACCTAAAGCCCATAAACCTCTCAACTCTGACGCTAGGTGATCGGCATACTTAGATTCACCCAAAAACTCAGTAATATCTAAATCAGGACGGTGAAAAGTAGGTAACTTTACTTTCTGATTTAAGTACTTGTTAATATTTATTGCTAAAAGAGTATATGCCTCATTAGCTTTTCTATGCTGTGCTTTAATACGAGCAACCGATCTATAGAAGATTTGGTCTGTTTCATGTGGTTGTGTGTCATTACCTGCAAAGAATGACTTGGGTAAATTTAATACACGGCATATATCATCTTGATCATTTTCATTGATTTCTTTATCCACGTCTAAAAGTTGCTTTACCTTAGAGATAGAGCAACTCAATTTTTCTGCGAAATCGGTATTGCTAAGTCCTCGTAATTCTTTAGCAATACGTAAACGATCTTTATTAAACACATTAACCTCAGATTAAACTACAAGCTGAATATCAAAATCATCTGGTTTAATTTCATTAGATGGTTCCAATACTGGCTTAGGATCAGTTTTTACAGGAACTGTATTATCTATTTCAAATGCAATTCTGCAAGTATGGTCACTTGGTAAAATTGAAATTTTTTTCGCTTTTAAGTCCTGTACGAAGCTAGTTGGGTATGCAAATTCAAAAGGAATATTTGGGATATCAATGTCTTTATAGGCTGGATGTGATGCTGAAGGAAAGTATAAAATCCATGTTCTCAATTTTGTCTCATCATCATAAGCAGACTGATTCTCCTTAATATTATTTAATGTCATTAATCCTTTTTCACAGTGTGCTGATACAACTTGATCAGCTAACCCCAATGCAATATTCCCGCTCATAAAGATAATTTGTATTTTCTTTACTGTATTCTCAATTCTTGGCTGGCTGTCATTGTGGAATATCCAAGCAGGATCAGATTGTCGAAGCAGTAAAGCAATCTGTTCTCCAATTTTTCCCCATCGTGCAATAAAGCGTGCACGGTTATAGTGAGTATTTGTTCTATAGTCAGCATCACCGATCATAATTGCGTTTCTGACTAACTCGAGATCAGGTAATCCTAACTGTTTAGCTTTTTTGATAGCATTTTCACCTTTGAAAAAATCACATGGCGTGGGTTCAGAAGGTTGGATTGATTCTTCATCAAGGAGATTTAAATTCATCTTAAAAGTTATCCTAAAGTAGCGAATGTCTTTTTTATAACATCTTTTGATGTTTTAAAAAAGACATTTTTATAAATGTGTGCTATCTTCACTTACAACATGATAATAAGAATTTTGGAGAAGAGACGTTGAGTAACTTATTCATTAATCATAAAAATTGTCCTGAATGCGGTGGCCGTATCAAAGGCTATTATTACTACTGTGGGCAGTGTGGTAGTCAAAATGTTGTAAACTGGAAGCACACGGGGATATTTTTGTTGATTGCTGGAAAGATTTTTCTGGTTGCTATGCTTTTTTTGCTAAAAAATTTTGTTCAAATCCATTTTTTTCACAAGTTTCATTGTGCTAATTTTTTAAATAATTCATAGAGGTTGATAGTAAAATGAAAGTTAAAGATTTAATTAAATAATTAGAAGAGTTTGATCTGGAATTAGATGTTTTAATTGCTAATGAAGAGAACAAAATCATTGGCATAAAAACCCTAGCCCGATTCTTTGAAATAAGCTATGTTTCTTTTGTTCATCCAGAGACACAAAGAAATGATATGGAAAGAAATGTTGAATTTACCTTTGAACCGTACCGGGTTTGTCGGAGACTTTTTTATTTAAGTTAGGCCACCTGACCTAACGGGTTAATCTTATCATAGTACATTGCTTCAAACTCAAAAGGCGATACATAACCCAGTGCACTGTNNCTCGATCGTGCAATGCTTGCTCAAGTGCATCGAGTACCATATCTGTATTCATCCGTGTAGATACTTTCCATCCAACAATTGCTCGTGAGAACACATCAATAATAAAGGCGGTATAGACCCAGCCTGAATTTGTTTGAATATAGGTAAAGTCAGCAACCCACAAGTGATTAGGCTGATCAGCTCTAAAATTCCGTTTCACCAAGTCAGGTGCTCGTTTTTGGTCATCTCGACTACGGGTGGTTTGTTTGTTCTTACCTCGCCAAATACCTTGTATACCTAGCTTTTTCATTAATCGAGCAACAGTACAGCGTGCAATAATATAGCCTTCACGTTTCAGTTTTTGCCAGACTTTACGTACACCATACCGACCTGAACTTTCCTTCCAAATTCGTTTAATCTCCTCAGCATGATGCAAGTCATGTAAATCTCGCTTTGCTCGATGTTCTGGATTTTCGCAGAGATCTAGAGTCCGGTAATAG
>NZ_DJBE01000084.1:0-10588 GCF_002429925.1 Acinetobacter sp. UBA5984 | reverse complement strand
ATCTATTTCAGGACAAGACAGTATTCGTTAAGCCCAGATCACCAGCATCGCTGCAATCACCACCAGTCCCAATCCCCAATGCTCGGCACGCGCCAGTTTTTCTTTAAAGAAATAAGCTGAAATCAGCAAACTGAACAGGATTTCGATTTGTCCCAAGGTTTTCACGATTGGCACGCTCATCATACTCATGGCGGTAAACCACCCAAGGGAGGCCATAAAGCTGCAGAAGCTGACTTTAAACGTAAGTCCCAAACGTTGCCACATGGCAACTAAGGTTGTGCGGCTAAACAAGCTTAAATAGATCAGCATACTGATACACTGGAAACCAATCACTGAAATCAGTACCCATGAAGCACGATGCACGGTTGGCAACATCGCTAGTTCCAGACTGGCTTCACGTACCAAGAGTGAAGTAATAGCAAAGCTCAAACCGCTGCCGATGCCGATGGCTAAAGTCTTGGTGGATAAACCAGTGATCTGATTGCCCTTACTCAGCAGGAATACCGCATAACCGCCGATCAGCACACCGATCCATGCCAGTGCAGAAAGATGATCTGACAGGAAAATCACTCCGATAATGGCTGCCAGAATCGCTTCACTTTTTGCCAGTCCAACGCCAATCGCATAATTTTTCTGTTTAAACAGCTGCACCATCAAGGCGGTTGCCAGAATCTGGCTGATACCGGCAATCAGAATATAGATCCAATACTTCGGGGTAAAATGCACTACACTTTCTACCGGTTTGAAGTGGTATAAAGTCGCGATATAAAGTCCAGCCAGAGGCAATCCAAACAGGAAACGCGCCAGCGTCACGCCCCAGATATCGACAGTGGTACTGAGCTGTTTTTGAAAGGCATTTCGCCAGGCCTGCATAAATGCAGCCATTAAAGTAAAGAAAACCCAGCTGATTGCCATACCCTGATCATTAATGCCGTAAAAGTGAATTAATTCTATGTCTTAGTACAATCTATGACTAATTAAAAATGATATAATGGCTAATAGCTAAAAGTTTAATTTTCTAATTCAAAAATAATTAAAATTTATCAGTTTAATAAGGGTGAAATTGATTTCTCAGATTCCAACTATGCTTAAAAAATAAGAAAGTAACTCCTCATCTTTGATTAACTTATAATAAAAGGCTCTTCTATTTTAAGAGACCGAAGATGTTTCATCAGTATACCAATTAGGTTTTATGAAAAACGCTATTCAATCAATTTTTTTCAATAATTTTTGATCTCTAATTTTTTATAGTTTGCATTATTCAGTTTTTTTAAATTGATACTTTCGTTTTTATTTAAGAAAAAAATACATAAGTCAGTTCATCGGTTTTTTTATTTCTGTCAGCTTTTCTTCTATAAACAGTCACTAAACTATAATCTAATGAATAATCGATCACATGCATTTTACAATTAATCAACATAGTGTTTTTTAAGAAATTTTTATGATGAATTTTTAAACAGGATAAAATTCCGCAATGCAATCTGAATATAAATTACAGAGTTTCAGCAATCCATTGTAATTCATTCATTTCGCAGGGAGTATCGATGAAATATTTTGAATGTCCAGTTTGCGAAAAGCAGATCTTTTTCGCCAAATTCGTATGTGATCACTGCCTTTCCTCTATCGGCTATATCGCCTCCGAAAAAGAAATGACGACATTTAAAAAGCTGAATGCTCAGGAGTGGGTTCCGGTTGCTAAAAAGTATCAACATTCCCGTTATAAACCTTGTTATAACTATACCCATCATCAGGTATGTAACTGGATGATCCCTGCAGATGATGAGGAAGATTTTTGCGAATCCTGCCAGCTGACTCATGTAATTCCAAATCTGGAAAATGCCGAAAACATGATTTACTGGTATCGGCTGGAGGAAGCCAAACGCCGTTTTCTGTATCTGACCCAACGTATGAACATTATGCCTCGTCCAAAACATTCGGATGATGATCCATTGGGTTTACGTTTTGATTTTCTTCTTCCTGAAAAAGACAAGCCAGTACTTACCGGCCATGCCAATGGTGTAATTACCTTAAATGCCTTTGAGGCCGATGTGGTTTATCGTGAAACCACCCGGGTCAATATGGGTGAAAACTACAGAACCTTATTAGGGCATTTTCGTCATGAAAGTGGGCATTTTTATTTTAATCTCATCCAGCACCTACATCCGGAATTACTGGATGAACTTCGCCATTATTTTGGAGATGAGCGGCAAAATTATAGTGAAGCACTAGAGAGGCACTATAATCAGGGTGCGCCTATTAACTGGCATGAAAAATATATTAGTCCCTATGCCACCGCACACCCGTGGGAAGACTGGGCTGAAACCTGGTCGCATTATCTGCATATCATGGAAACGCTGGAAACGGCATTTTATGCTGGCTTACGCGTGGAAGGTAATGGCCGAAATCTGGCCAGTATGGACTTTAAAGAATGCCCGATTGGTGGACAGGATTTTGAACATATCCTGGAAAACTGGGTCACCCTGACCTTTAATTTAAATGCCTTAAACCGCAGTATGGGTCTGGAGGATGCTTACCCCTTTAAGCTGACTGAAGCTGTGAAAGATAAACTGCGTTTCATTCATCGGCATATATTGGATAAAGTCTTTAATAACCCACGTCTGATTCAGAACTAAAATATTTATCTAATACAATATAAATAAAGCCCGTGATCCACAGGCTTTATTTTGGGCTTAATACTATTTCAATAAATTAAGCGATACTCTTAGCTTATTACCAAAAGCATCGCCATCTAATCTAAATAAACTTAAACCAGTTCTACCGCAATCGCTGTTGCTTCACCGCCACCGATACATAGCGCTGCAATACCTTTTTTGCCGCCAGTACGTTTCAAGGCATGAATCAGGGTCACAATGATACGGGAACCTGAAGAGCCCAGTGGATGACCTAGAGCGCAAGCACCACCATTAATATTCACTTTGGCAGGATCCAGTTCAAAGGCATCAATCGCTGCCATGGTTACCATCGCGAAAGCTTCATTAATTTCCCATAGATCCACATCAGTTGCATTCCAGCCAGTTTTCTTCAGTACTTTTTCAATTGCCCCCACCGGTGCAATCGTGAATTCTGATGGATGTTGTGAATGGCTGGCATAAGCCAGAATATTCGCTAGAGGTTTCAGGCTATACTGTACTGCAATCTCGCTCGATGTTACAACCAATGCGGAAGCACCATCGGAAATTGAACTGGCATTTGCCGCAGTAATCGTACCGTCTTTTTTAAATGCCGGACGTAAAGATGGGATTTTGTCTGCTTTGGCATTCAGTGGTTGTTCATCCTGCTCAACCACCACATCGCCTTTACGCGTGCTGACTGTAATTGGCACGATTTCATCTTTGAAGAAGCCCTGCTGAACGGCAGTCACGGCTTTATTTAAAGAGCCAATCGCATAATCATCCTGTTGTTCACGGGTATAGCCTTTTTTGTCCGCCATTTCTTGTGCCAAGATTCCCATCGACAGACCTGTTTCAGCATCTTCCAGACCTTCCTGGAACATATGATCGGTCACTTTCCCGTGGCCCATACGGAAACCGGCACGAGCTTTATCCATTAAGTACGGTGCGTTCGACATGGATTCCATACCGCCCGCCACTACGATTTCTGCAGAACCGGCCTTGATCGCATCCGCAGCTTGCATCATCGCTTTCATGCCTGAACCACAAATTTTATTGATCGTAGTCGCACCGGTTGAATCTGGCAAACCTGCCTGACGCATGGCCTGACGTGCCGGACCCTGTTTTAAACCTGCCGGCAGTACACAGCCCATGATCACTTCATCAATATCATTGGCTGCCAGACCTGCACGTGCCACCGCTTCCTTGATCACTACAGCTCCTAAATCTGGTGCGGTACAGCTAGAAAGTGAGCCTTGAAAACCGCCCATCGCGGTACGTACAGCTTCTACAATTACAATCATTCTAATCTCATCCTTTAACATCATTGTTATCAACACTGCAAAGTGATATCTGTGCAGTGTTTGTCCTTCGCAATATTTGCGGGTTTAGGCCTGTGCAGTGAAATATTCTTCTGGTAATTGCATCACCAGCTCTGCACCTGCCTGAATGCGTTGAATTCTCGCACTCAAATCCGGGAGTACTTTAGCAATATAGTAATTTGCCAGTACCAGTTTATTCTGGAAATAGCTCTCTTCTTTAGTAGCCGCCGCTTTACTGATACGTGCGTACATGTAAACAAAGCTCAGCAGACCTACAGCGTGCAAATAATCAACAGCAATCGAGTTGGCAAGGTCAGGATTTACCTGAGACTGTTCAACAATAAAATTGGTAATATCTTCCAATTGTTGACAGGTATCTAAGGTTGCCTTTTTAATCGTCAAGGCATCGTCCAGACTTTGGGAAAATTCACGGATTTCTGCAATATATTCTGCAATATAAGCACCTTTGCATTTTGTGGTTTTACGGCCGATCAGATCAATCGCCTGCACTCCATTGGTCCCTTCATAGATCTGTGAAATGCGCAGGTCACGGATACATTGTTCCATGCCCCATTCACGAATATAGCCATGACCACCAAAGCACATTTGTGCTTCAAGTGCAGCATCCAGTGCTTTATCGGTGAGGTAAGCTTTGGCAATAGGCGTTAATAAAGCCACACGATCGGTTGCTTTACGTACCGCCTCAGGATCGGTGGAGTATTTGGTAATATCCAGCTGCTGACCGACATAGACTGCGAAAGCACGTGAAGCTTCATTATTAGCACGTACATTCAGCAACATACGGCGTACATCACCATGTACCAGAATTGAATCGGCTGGTTTTTCTGGTGATTTTGCACCGGTTGATGCACGGCCCTGTAAACGGTCGGTCGCATACTGTGCTGCATTCTGATAAGCAAATTCTGCCGCGCCAATGCCTTGAATCCCCATCGACAAACGTTCGTAGTTCATCATCACGAACATGCCCGCCAGACCTTCATTTTCATTGCCCACCATATAGCCTTTGGCACCATCAAAGTTCATGACACAAGTTGCTGAACCTTTAATGCCCATCTTATGTTCGATCGAACCGGCAGCGACTGCATTGCGCTCACCGAGTGAACCATCGACATTGACCAGGAATTTTGGGACAATAAACAGGGAAATACCGCGTGAACCTGCTGGCGCATTCGGTGTTTTGGCCAATACCAAGTGAATAATATTTTCACTCAGATCATGCTCACCACTGGTAATGAAGATTTTGGTCCCGGTAATGTTGTATGAACCATCTTCGTTTGGTTCAGCCTTGGTTTTGATAATGCCCAGATCTGTCCCTGAATGTGGCTCAGTTAAACACATCGTGCCCGACCATTCACCCGTATAGAATTTTGGCAAATAGGTTTCTTTCTGTTCCTGCGAAGCACGGTCATTGATCGCCATGCCAGCACCCACGGTTAACAGGGGGTAAAGCATGAAAGATGGATTAGTACTCCAGATCATTTCATCAGCCAGTACGGTCAACATTTTTGGCATACCTTGACCGCCCCATTCTTCAGGCGCACCCAGCCCCACCCAGCCGCCTTCAGCAAACTGTTTGAAAGCTTCTTTAAAACCTGCAGGTGTTTTGACTTCACCATTACTAAACTGAGCACCACCTTCTTCATCTGCAGGGCGGTTCAGATCAAGAATCACATTCTTGGAAAACTTGGCCATCTCCTCCAGAATTGCATTTGCAGTTGCCATATCTAAATGTGCAAGATTTTCATTATTTTGCCAAAATTGTTCGGCCTGAAACACATCATTTAAAATAAATTCCATGTCTTTTAGTGGCGCATTATAAATAGGCATTTTCACATTCCTTCACTGGTGATACTCAATCCTGTTACTGAGTATTTTTTCATTATGGATTCGAGAAAATATTTGGATGCTTTTTGCTCGAATCCATGCATGTCATTCAAAAATCATCATGTCGAATTAATCTGATGATGAATTCATTGACATAAATCAGCGATATAAAATTTAAAATCAAAAACTTTATACCTCTGGTATTTACTGAATCCTTAAAACTTAAATCCATTGATGAATGAAAAATTTAAGCTGTTAAAATGACTCTGGCTTCACTTCGCTAAACCTTGTCTGGTCTGGGTTTAAAACAAAAATATGATTCAGCTTTATGCCCTAAAAACCATAAATCAAATATATTGAAAATGGAATTTTATTTAACAAAGTTGATCTCAAGGGTTCAATTTTCTTGACAATATTTTTAATGCAGCTGTATATGACTTTCTTCTACAAGAAATATTGAATAGATATACAAATTTAGATAAGTATGACGACCTTAGTTTTTATAGCTATACCTGCGAAAATAGCATATTCTTAGTAGGTTCCTTTTCGAAAATGATGAGTCAAGAAGATGACGACTGTAAGAAAGCAGAACTTCCTTCTTCGTAAAGAGAAGATCTTGAGCATGGCAGAAAGTCTACTGCTTGATAATAATCAGGACATCACCTTGAGTGAACTTGCTGAAGAACTGGACATCGCCAAAGGAACTATCTATAAACATTTTAAAAGTAAAAACCAGTTATATTTAGAACTCATCATTCTGAATGAAAAAAGAATTCTGGCAATTTCTGATAAATATAATAACGATATTAAAAATTATGTTTCGCAATATATGCTTTATCACATGCTCAATTCAAACCGGACTATTTTGCTGCATGTCATTGAAGAGCGTTTAACTAATAATGAAAAAAACCTGAAAGAGTTATTTCAGGAACTCTATCGTATTCGTGAAGAACGGATTATCCGCATTAAAGATATGACCCATGATTATCTGGTATCTTTAGACAGTGCAATGTCAATCCGGGATTATTTATCTTATATCTGGACGGTAACTTATGGGGCTTCACTATTATTAAATTCGACCAGTTATCAAAAAGCGATTGGTTCGCGTGAACGCTTGATTAAACTGTATATTAATCAGGCATTGATGACGCCAGATAAAATATCGGCAGTTTCATAAAAAATGCCTAATCATGATTAGGCATTTTAGAATTATCTTTTAAATAGTGAATATCAAGCTATAGTTTCGGGCGGAAAGCCATCTTCAGTTAATGCCGCGATAATCTCAGATTCGCTTGCACTCGATTCAACCTCCACCATTTTACTGACCACATCAACATTTACTTTAGCATTTTCATCCAGCTCCTGAATGGTCGCAGTCACACTACGCGCACAACCACTACAAGTCATATTTTCAATACGGAATTTCATCTTGATCTCCCTTTGATCAGTTTAAATTTGGGTTAAGTGATATAAGTTCAAGTCTATTTATCTGCTTTGATAGGCGTATGCGCAGTTTTCCCATGTGACACACCCTGCTCAATCTGTTTCAGGATTTGGCAATCAGACTGTTCATCTCCAGCACACTGCGCAACCGATTGCTGCAAAATTTTCATCATATTTTGCATATCCGCAATTTTCTGTTGCAGTAACTCGATATGCTTTTGCGCCAACTGTTTGACATCACGGCTGTGTCTGGCATCATTCAGCCACAGGCCGAGCAATTCTTTCATCTGCTCGGAAGAAAAACCCAATTCACGCGCATGCTGAATAAAACTTAAAGTCTTCATATCATCGTCACTATAAACACGATAACCTGAATCGCTACGTTTAGGATTGGGTAATAAACCGATATCTTCATAATAACGGATCATTTTGGCCGAGATCCCGGAGCGTTTCGCGGCCTGTCCAATATTCATTACACTGCCTCCTTCAACTGGATCGGCTGATAAGTCTTTAAACGAAGCGCATTGCTGACCACAAAGACTGAGGATAATGCCATCGCCCCTGCTGCAAACATCGGTGATAACAAAATACCGAAGAATGGATACAACAGACCTGCAGCAATCGGAATCAAGGCAATATTATAAACAAAGGCCCAGAACAGGTTCTGTTTGATATTGCGCATGGTTGCTTGACTCAGGCCAATACCGGTTACTACATGCTGTAAATTTCCTGACATCAGTACCACGTCTGCTGCTTCAATCGCCACATCCGTACCAGTTCCTATTGCCATTCCGACATCGGCCTGAGCCAAGGCAGGTGCATCATTAATCCCGTCACCGACAAAAGTGACGATGCCATGTTGCTGTTGGAGTTGGCGTACCGCATCGACTTTTTCATTAGGCAGAACTTCGGCAATGACATGGTCAATTTTCAACTGTTTAGCAATGGCTTGTGCAGTATGCTGGTTATCACCGGTGATCATGGCAATCTTTAAGCCTTGATCATGTAAGGCCTGAATCGCACTATAGGTTGTGGCTTTAATCGGATCAGCCACAGCAATAATGGCAGCCAACTGCTGATCTATCGCGACATATAAAGGCGTGCGTCCCTGCTCGCCTAACTGTTGTGCTTTCTCTTTAAAAATATCGACACTTAAACCCAATTGCTGCATCAGGCGTTCTGCGCCAATATGAATTTGCTGACCTGAAACTTGAGCTTTCACGCCTGCACCAGTGATTGAATCAAAATCACTGACTTCAGGTAGTTGCAGCTGTTGTGCTTTCGCAGCTTCAACAATCGCATGGGCAATCGGATGTTCAGACTTGGCTTCCACTGCTGCGACCATTTGCAAAACTTTTTGCTGCTCAAAACCAGATGTCACTGCAAAATCGGTCAGGGCTGGTTTCCCTTCAGTTAAGGTTCCGGTTTTATCCACCGCCACAACTCTGGTTTGCTGCAAGAGTTGCAATGCTTCGCCTTTACGGAACAAGACACCCAGCTCTGCTGCCCGGCCGGTGCCGACCATAATAGATGTTGGCGTAGCCAGGCCCATTGCACAAGGACAGGCAATAATCAGTACTGCAACAGCATTGACCAGTGCATAAGTCAGATTCGGTTCAGGACCCAACAGGAACCAGACAATAAAAGTCAAAGTCGCGAGCAGCATCACAGCCGGCACAAACCATAAGGTCACTTTATCGACTGCCGCCTGAATCGGAAGCTTTGCGCCTTGTGCCTGTTCCACCATATGAATAATCTGAGCTAGAACTGAATCTTGTCCGACTGCTGTCGCCTTGATCTGCAAGGTGCCATTCTGATTTACCGTTCCGCCAATCACCCGATCTCCAGCCTGTTTAGCCACCGCTAAAGGTTCACCGCTGATCATGGCTTCATCGATATAACTTTGACCAGAAACGACTTCACCATCAACTGCGACTTTCTCACCCGGACGAATCTCGATCAGCATGCCCTGCTGTACATCAGCAATTTTCAGATCAACCCAGGTTCCATTTTGTTGTACTCGAGCAGTTTTTGGCTGCAAGCCAACCAGATATTGAATCGCTTCAGAGGTTTTACCTTTGGCTCGAGCTTCCAGATAACGTCCTAGTAAGATCAAGGCAACAATCACAGCCGCCGCTTCGAAATACACATGTACAGTACTTTGCGGCAATAATTGCGGAAAGAACGTGGAAATACAGGAAAATCCATAAGCGGCTATTGTTCCCACGGCAACCAGAGAATTCATATCGGGTGCCAGTCGCAACAATGCCGGAATCCCATGCTGATAAAACCGCCGTCCTGGAATCAGTAAGACCAGAGTAGTCAGCAGAAACTGGATATACCAGCTGTTTTGGGTACCTAGCGTATGTGCAATCCAGTGATGAAAAGCCGGAATCAGGTGTGAACCCATTTCCAGAATAAACACCGGAACAGCTAAAATTAGCGCCAACCATAAGTCACGTTTTAGCTGTTCAGTTTCAGCGGTTTTCTTTTCCTGAAATGCCGTCTGGGCATCGGTAGCCTGTGTATCTAATTTTTCATGGGCGTTATATCCAGCTTTTTCGACGGCAGCAATTAAAGCTGGAAGCTGACTACGCGGCGCCTTGACCGAAGCTGTTTCAGTGGCGAGATTGACTTGTGCTTCACTTACCTGATCGACTTTTTTCAAGGCCTTTTCTACACGTGCTACGCAGGAGGCACAGGTCATTCCTTCAATCGCCAGTTCAATTCGGTCGGTTTGAATATCAAAGCCGGCCTTTTGTACCGCCTTAACCAGTTGGGAAACAGCGAGAGGACGAATTGCAGTGACATGAGCTTTTTCGGTTGCCAGATTAACCTGCGCATCTAGTACCTGATCGACTTTTTTCAAGGCTTTTTCAACACGAGCTATACAAGACGCACAGGTCATACCTTCAATATTTAAATCAAACTGCTGGATCACAGCTTCAAAACCGGTTTTATTAATAGCATTAACAAGTTGCGTTGCAGGAATAGGTTGTTCACTTTTTAAAAAAGCCTGTTCAGTGGAGAGATTGACGTTCGCTTCCACCACACCTTCAATTTTCTTTAAGGCTTTTTCCACACGTGCGACACAAGAGGCACAGGTCATTCCTGAAATCTGTACCTGCTGTTCATATAACTGTGTGGTTGCTGGTGTATTCATTCTGCGCTCTCCATTTACCCATTCACTGCCTATGCTATAGCTTAAACATTACCATAATAGGAAGGTCAAGCTTCTGCTTTAAATTCTTGATCTTTCATTATATGAAGGCATAAAGTCCAATAAAAAAGCCCAAAGATGACTTCAGGCTTTTTCGAGATTTAGTGTGTCCCGTCCTGAAATAAGTT
>NZ_DJBE01000059.1:0-4905 GCF_002429925.1 Acinetobacter sp. UBA5984 | reverse complement strand
GTATATTTTAATTTTGTCATCGAACCTTGCGAAGCAGTGCTTCTCACTCAGAATATTGACTCTCCGACAAACCCGGTACGGTTCAGTTTGATATAGCTGTAACTATTCAATTGCATAAATAAAAATAAGTAGGAGATGCTTCTCATTTTTCCCTATTAATAAACTTGATCTCTGCTTTGTTGCGGTGAAACACCTGTCATGGCTTTATATGCCCGAGTAAAAGCACTATGTTCAGAATATCCAAGCATTAATGCAATATCAGCAATTTGTATATCTGTATTTTTTAAATATGAGTCTGCCAGTTCTTGGCGGACTATATTAAGTTCATTGCGAAAATTTGTATTGGCATTTTGAAGCTTTCGTTGAAGTGTACGAGGTGAACGACAAAGTTTTTCTGCAATAAGTTCTATTGTTGGTTCACCATGTGGCAATTGATGTGCGATAGCTTTACGCACTGCCTCAATTATTGGCTCTTCCTTGGGCAATTGCTCCAATAGCTGGTTTGCATGCTGTTCTATAATTGTTAATAGACTTGGGTCTAAGGTCTTTATTGGGAGCTCTAGAGTTTCTTTACTAATTCGTATCACAGTTTCAGATTGATTAAATAAAACTGGACAACCAAAATATTGCTCGTACTGCATCAAATCATCAGGACAATCATGCATAAATTGTACAAATATAGGTGTAATATTTTTCTGAACGGAACTTCTACAGAACTGCATAATGACAGTAATACCTGTTTCATCAACCAATAAATCTGGTTTGTATAAGGTGGTGTCCCAAACTAATTCCACCCAATCTGGACCTTCTCGTGTAATCATTGGAATCACATCGAATATTAACCTTTGATATTTTTCCAGTTTTTCTAAAGCCGAAGCAAGATTGTCGCAAGCTAATAATACATAGCCCAAAACGCCAAGATGCCTTGGAGTAATCTTTTGTCCAAGATGTAAACCTAACATTGGATCAGCTAGGGCGATTGCAGCACGTGAAAGTAATTGTTCCCATAATTCAATAGAAATACCTTTTAAAGCGTTTGTAAGAGGTTGTGGGCGAGGATATTTTAAGATTTCGTCTGGGATTATTTTTTTTGCTTCAAGATAGTCATAGAGTACATGCACGTATGTTTCAGGAATCATTTTTCTATAGATTGGTTTGCTCATTAATTAACCTGAGTTTCTAGCTTTATGGCGTGAAGTATCAAGTAGGCTGTCATTAAGAGTCAAGCTAAAAGCTTCATTTTCATTCAATATCTTTTGCATCATTCGTTGCAGTAATGAACGGTATCTGTTGTTTCAATGGAGTGCAAAATGGCAGTAAAAAATACTAAGAAGCCAGAAATCAATGAAATACAATTTAAATCTGGAAACTCTTATTGCAGTGGAACGCTTTATAAACCCACTACAAATGGACCATATCCGATCATTGTGATGGGACATGGCCTAGGCTCAGTCCGTGTGATGCGCTTGCCTGCTTATGCTGAAAGATTTGTTGAGGCAGGATATGGATGCTTGCTTTTTGATTATCGTCACTTTGGTACAAGTGGTGGTGAACCTCGCCAGTTATTGGATATCAATAAGCAATTGGAGGACTGGCGTTCAGCCTTGAGTTTTGTTCGTACTCAGAAAGATGTTGTTCAATCTAAAATTGTGATTTGGGGGACATCATTTGGTGGTGGGCATGTTCTTACTACTGCTGCAAATGATCATTCAATTGTAGCAGTAATATCTCAATGCCCATTTACAGATGGTTTAGCTTCTAGCTTAGCAACCAGTCCAATCAGCTCAATTAAAGTTACTGCACTTGCTTTAACAGATCGAATAGGTGCTATTTTTGGTGCAAAACCTATTATGGTTGCATCGGCTGGGAAACCGCACAGTGCGGCATTAATGACAGCCAAAGATTGTGAGGATGGATATCTACAGCTTGTACCTGAAAATTCAGAATTTCGAAATTATGTAGCAGCTCGATTTGCGCTCGATCTACTGACATATTTTCCGGGTAAATTCACCTCAAAAATTCAATGCCCAGTGCTATTTTGTGTGTGTGAAACAGATAGCGTTGCTCCAGCAAAAACCACCTTAAAACATGCTCAAAAAACACCACAAAAAGAAATCAAAATCTATTCAGAAGGTCATTTTGATATCTATGTGAATCAAGGCTTTGAAAAAGTCATTCACGATCAAATTGATTTTCTTAACCGGACTGTTTCAGCAAATTAAAAAAGGAATTGATTATGGCAAAATATGACTTAGATGGATTGGTAATTTTAATTACTGGCTCTACAGGTGGTTTAGGTTCAGCTTTGGCAACTGCTTTTGCAGCGAAAGGAGCTAAATTGGCCTTATTGGATATTAATTTAGAAGCAGCAGACAAACAGGCTACATCACTTGGCGGAGATACCATTGCCAAGGCATGGCAAGCCGATGTTTGTTCAATGGAAAGTCTTCAGAATGCTATTAATAGCGCTGCAGTACATTTTGGCCGGATTGATGTAGTGATTGCCAATGCTGGTATTACCTGTTTTGAACCAATTGAAAGTGCAAGTCCAGAACGGTTTGATCGAGTAATGGATATTAATTTAAATGGTGTATGGCGAACATTTAAAGCAGGTTTGCCTTACGTGCAAAAGCAGCAAGGTTATTTACTAGCAATCTCTTCATTGGCTGCCTTTTTCCATTCACCGTTACAGTCATCTTATTGTGCAAGCAAAGCTGGTGTTTGGGCTTTAAGCAACAGTATTCGTATGGAGCTTAAACATCTTAATGTCGGAGTTGGCAGTGTCCATCCTACTTTCTTTCATACGCCGTTGATGGATCAAACTTTTGATGATCCGGCCGGTCTGAAACTTTGGGGCGGTAACCAAACAGGCTTATGGAAAATGGTTGCACTTGAAGAAGTGGTCAATGCAATTGTTGATGCTGTAGAAAATCGCCGTGAATTTGTCGTAGTTCCGAAGAAAAATGGATTTGTTGCTCGTACACCTGGGCTTTTCCGTGGATTTATAGAACGAGTTGGGTTTAAAAACGAGGACGTCATTGAAGCGATTCGGCTTGCAGCATTAAAAAAATGATTTTATATAACAAAATCATAGATTATTTTTTAGAGAATAGTCTGTGATTTTCTATTGTGTATGCAACTCAAACCCATATATGTTGTCTTAAAAAAAATCCGTCGACATAAGTTTGATTTATAAGTAAGGATACTCGCATGTACATGCCGAAATTAGCTGATATATTTGACGGTCTCACCATTGAAACACCGTATACACCGCCAAAACATTGGTTACAGGGAAGAACTGCCTATGGTGGTTTTTCAGCAGCATTGGCTTTGCAGATTGCATTAAAGGAATTTCCAGAGGGGCTTCCTCCACTAAAAAGTGCGCAAATTGCGTTTATTGGCCCGGTCACTGAAAATGTGACATTTCATGCTGAAATTTTACGTCAAGGAAAGTCCGCGACACAGATTGCTGTTGATGCGCGTGTTCATGATGCACTCGTGCTCAGAACAGGTTTTATTTTTGCTGCGCCCAGAAAAAGTACAATTCAGCACAATCATATTAAAATGCCACAGGTAGACCGTCCTGAAGCATATTTACCTCCACCTGAGGAAATGTTTGTTCCAGATTTTTTCGATAATTTTGGTGTACGGTTTGTCAGTCAATCTACACCGGTATCTAACTCCGAAACGCCAGAATTACTGGCTTGGGTACATCTAAAGGACGCAACTTCTATATCACCTGAAATTGCATTACTACTTATCGGAGATTGTCTCCCACCAGCATCAATGGCTTGTTTCAAGACTCCAGCACCTATTAGCTCAATGAATTGGGCTGTCGATTTTGCACAATCTGCTAAACATAGCGAATGGTATCTTTTGAAGTCATTTAGCTTGATTTCTGATCAAGGATATTCTTATCAAATGATGCATGCGTGGAATGAAAAAGGGGAGTTGGTTTTATCTGGAACTCAAACTGTTGCCATTTTTGCTTGAGTTTTATTTATTTAGTTTTAATGATGAATGTAATCAAAGTAATTTTTTATTGAAAATAATGATACTTTACATAAATCATTCGATGAGCTCTTTATAGTTGCTACTGGCTTTGTTGCACAAACCTATCTCTAAGGCTTATTCCACAATATAATTTTCAAATGAATAAGCCTACACCTAAAATTTATCGTACAACCAATTGGTCTTCATATAACCGAGCACGCATTCATCGCGGAAACATTGCCATTTGGTTTGATTCAGCCACCGAATGGTATGCTCCGTATCGGTAAACACGGGCGAAATTAAATCTACTCCGACGCAGCCATCCAATGCTGTTTAATAATCAAATCACTTTTTAATCTGTCTTTACGTATGGTCACAGGCTTTGTGCAAAGTCTGATTAAACTCTCTGGCTTAAATGGGACGGCCCAGATTATTCGACCATATGCAGAAGACAAAAGCATATTGATATTGCGATTAGCTATCAAAAAACTTGTGATGCACTATATCTACTCGTTGACTCTACTGGCTTGAGTTTTTTAGGTAAAAGTGAATGGAAACGTAAGAAGCATCAGCCTGAATATCGACGACAATGGCGTAAACTGCACATAGGTATAGATGCTGAAACACTGCAAATACGTGCAGTTCAGCTTACAACAAATAATGTCAGTGACTCACAGGTTCTTGGTGATTTACTTGATCAAATTCCACAAGATGAGCGGATTGACTCTGTTTATACTGAAGGCTCTTATGACACCAAGCAATGCCATCAGGTCATTGCAGATCGGCAAGCGCATGCGGTGATTCCACCTAGAAAAATGCGAAACCATGGAAAGATACAAAGAGTAGCTCGCTAGAGCGAAATGAATTACTCCGAACAGTTAATCTAGCGAAGCAGTGCTTCTTGTATCTTGA